>NZ_JBXXZH010000193.1:0-18389 GCF_059640475.1 Calothrix sp. CBUCES-K 9914 | reverse complement strand
CGTGAAAGCACTGTATTTGGCGTTACATTGCTTGATAGTAATAGCTTGATAGTAATAGCTTGAAAGCACCCTACCCAATGCGCGTTGGCACCTCAAAATGCTTGAGTCAGTGACATTCAACTCTATGGTACAATATAAAATTTCTTTGTGTCTCTGTGGTAAAAAGAATAAATTCAGAATTTGTTTGAACCTTCTTGGCGCCTCTCCCAGTCTAAATAATTGAAAGCAACGAAACGGGGTAGAGGAGGCTTTGGTCGCGTGGTAGTTGTGGTAAGTAACAATATAGATGAAGGGTTGTATGATGAGACAGATATTAACTTGGTGCAACAGTGCCAAAAAGGGGATAGCCAAAGCTTCGGTATACTATATCGGCGCCATAGTCCGAAAGTTAGGTCAATACTATATCAGTTATGTGAACCATCATCATTAGATGATTTAGTGCAAGAAGTATTTTTACGTGCATTTAAAGGTTTAGCGAAGTTTCGTCAAACAGCTTCATTTTCTACTTGGTTATATCGTATCGCGTGGAATGTCGCTTCTGACCAAAGACAGGCAGTAACTACTAGACGTAAACATTTACAAACAATTAGCGAAAAAACTCCTACTCATCAAGAGGCGCCAGATTTAATGAACTTGCATTATCAAGATTTAGTGCAGCGAGGATTAGCAAGTTTGAGTTTCGAGCATCGCACAATTATTGTACTGCATGACTTGGAGGAAGTACCGCAAAAAGAAGTGGCGGAGATTTTAGAAATTCCTGTAGGAACGGTAAAGTCACGTTTGTTTCACGCGCGCACTGCAATGCGTAAATTTCTTCAACAGCAAGGAGTACAACTATGAATGATAATGATAACGACTTGGAACTAATTAATTTTATTCGTCAAAATCGTCCTCTTGTTCCTCCTAGTTCTCCTGACTTAGAAAACAAAATCTTACAACAGGTAGAGACGCAATTAATTGCGTCTCTACATAAGGAAAACATTTTACCTCGGCGCCACTCTTCTAAACATTTACGAATTTGGTTTGTATCATCAGCGGTAGCAGCAGGGTTAGTTGCGGCAGTAGTTAGTTATCGCAATATCATGTTACAACCAAGCGCGGCTGAACTAAGTAACTTAGAAGCGTTTATGGAAAACAATTGGCATGGAAGTTTTAGTAATCATCCCGAAGATGATGTTTTACAAGTAACTGATTAAATAATGGTAAAATTTATGTTGAGAAAGGGTGTTTTAATCACAGCTGTAATTATGACATTTGCAGGTGCCAGTGCGGTTACTGTCGCAAAATCAAATTTGCTTGTATCTCAAGTAACCGCTCAACCTACACCGACTCGTCCGCGTCAGGGATGGTTACAGCAGTTAGGGTTAACGCAACAGCAAATGCAGCAAATAAAACAAATTCGTCAGCAGTCAAAAGACAAAATTAAGCTGCAAAAACAAGCTGCGGAAAAAACAAAGCAAGAAATGCAAGCTTTGATGGCAAGTTCGGCGCCATCTAAAACGGTGCGAGAGAAATATAATCAACTCAAAAGTCAAAGACAACAGCTTGCTGATATCCAGTTTGAAAATACTCTTGCGATAAGAGAATTACTCAATTCGGAGCAACGGCAGAAATTTGCTGACCATATGTATCGAAATTCTTCTAAAAGCACTAAAAAACCATGAAAATCAAAACTAAATACTGGCTGATATCAATATTAATTATCCTTGTCGAAATTCTTCCTAGTGCTGCTGCTGTACCTGTTAACCCAAAAATCATACATCTGCTTAACCGTTTAAGTTTTGGCGCCAGTCCCGGAGACATACAGAAAGTAGAATCAATGGGTATTGAAAAATATATTCAACAACAATTGTCTCCAGATACAATACCTGAGTCGCAAACTCTAAACAACCAACTTTCGCAGTTAGAAACATTATCTTTAAGTTCGCAAGAATTAGCAACAGAATACAATAAAACCCCTAATAACGGGGAACTTACAGAGGAGGAAAAAAAAGCACGTCAAAAACGAATGCAGCAGGTAGTTTCGGAGGCAAGGCAAGCGCAGTTATTACGGGCTATTGAGAGTAATAGACAATTGCAAGCGGTGATGGTGGACTTTTGGTACAATCACTTTAATGTATATGCTAATAAAGGAAAAACAAAACTTTGGGTTGGAACTTACGAGCGTGATGCAATTAGACCCTATAGTTTAGGTAAGTTTCGTGATTTGTTGGAAGCTACCGCACGTCATCCAGCAATGTTATATTATCTCGATAACTGGCAAAATGTAACGGTTCAGGGGGCGCCTAATAGTCCAGGCGCCCGTGGCAGATATACAAGGTTAAATGAAAATTACGCGCGGGAGTTGATGGAATTACATACTTTGGGTGTAGATGGTGGTTATACACAGCAAGATGTAATAGCTTTGGCTAAAATTTTAACAGGGTGGGGTTTAAGTCGTAATCAACAACAAGGTGATAATTCAGGATTTTACTTTGATGCCAAACGACATGATTTTAGTGATAAAGTTTTTTTAGGACATACAATCAAAGGTAGTGGACAAGCAGAAGTTGAAGAAGCTTTAGATATTTTATCAAAACATCCAGCAACCGCGCGTCATATCAGTTATGAATTAGCGCAGTACTTTGTGAATGATAACCCATCCACCAGTTTAGTTAAAAGATTACAACAGCGTTATTTAGCGACAGACGGAAATATTCGTGAGGTATTAGCCACTTTATTTCAAAGTCCAGAATTTTGGAATGCTCAGAACTACAATGCTAAATTCAAAACTCCATATCAATACGTTATTTCTGCCGCGCGGGCAACAGGAATAGAAATTAGCAATACACAACCACTTGTAAATACATTACAACAGTTAGGTATGCCAATATTTGGTTGTCCAACACCAAATGGTTATCAAAACACAGAACAAGCTTGGTTGAACCCAGATGCAATGACACGTCGTCTCAGCTTTGCAACATCCCTTAGTAGTGGGCGCCTAAAACTATCATCACTAACTACTCAACCTGTAGAAGCTTCACAGCTAATAAATACTATAGGCTATATTTCTCCCAAAACTCTGAGTGTAATTAACTCAAACCCACCACAGCTTCAAGGCGCCTTAATTTTAGGAAGTCCAGAATTCATGCGACGCTAAATCAATATAAAACTAAATCACTCCAAACATATATATGAATAGACGTAACTTTCTCATTCAAACAGGAATATTTTCCACAACTATTTTAACAGCAATTGGAAGTCATGCTTTAATAGCAAGAACCGCGAATCCTAAAACTAACCCAAAGCGGTTAATTGTGATTTTCTTACGAGGAGCAGTTGATGGGTTAAGTGTCGTCGTTCCATACACAGAACAAGCTTACTATGAAGCTAGACCAAAAATAGCGATACCTCAACCTGGGAAAGAGGGGGGAGTGTTTGACCTAGACGGACGTTTTGGACTACATCCAGCTTTGGCGCCATTAACATCAATGTGGCAACAAAAAACTTTAGCGTTTGTTCATGCGTGCGGTTCCCAGGATGCAACTCGGTCGCATTTTGACGCTCAAGATTATATGGAAAGCGGTACACCAGGTGTTAAGCGTACTGTTGATGGTTGGATGAACCGTTTACTTACCGTTGAAAGCGAACGTTCTCCAATTCAAGCTGTAAGTGTGGGAGCAGTAACACCAAGAATATTATCTGGTAAAGCGCCAGTTGCGAACATTGCTTCAGGTAGAGGCGCCGTCAATAATTTATTAATAGATAAACCACAAATAACAGCTGCATTTAACCAACTATATAACGCTAAAGATAAATTAAGCCAAACCTACAAAGAAGGAATAGAAGCACGTCAAGCATTGATGAAAGACTTAGATGCAGAAATGCAAATGGCTAATAATGGGGCACCTTTACCAAATGGTTTTTCCATAGATGCAAAAAGACTAGGGCAACTAATGGCAAAAGACCCTAGAATAGAAATCGGATTTATGGCAGTAGGTGGTTGGGACACGCATGTAAATCAGGGTAACAGTAAAGGGCAACTAGCCAGAAATTTAGAATCATTAGGCAAAGGATTACAAACCCTAGTTAATAACTTAGGCACAGTATATCAAGACACAACAATACTAGTCATGTCAGAATTTGGGAGAACAGTGCGAGAAAACGGCAACTCAGGGACAGACCACGGTCACGGAAACGTCATGTGGATACTAGGAGGAAAAATTAACGGAGGTAAAGTATACGGTCAATTTCCAGGGTTAGACAACAACCAACTATACCAGGAAAGAGACCTAGCAATCACAACCGACTTCAGAGAAGTAATAGCCTACATACTAGAAAAACATTTAAACTTAGACGACAACAAATTAAACCAAGTACTACCCAACTACACCCCCCAAAACACCATAAAATTGTAGGTTGGGTGGAGGCTTTGCGGAACCCAACACATCCACAAAAAAATTGTTAAGTTCATACAGGCGCCGCAATGGCTGGTAAAATAGTAAACTATATACTATTAGACAACCTATATTTTGGCAGACCAAAGCGGGAGCTAAAACCTAGGGGGTTCCGCCAAAACGCTCAGAACCTAGACAACATAATACTTACAGCAGTTGAATGTTTCTAATAATTGAGAAACTGTTTCAATACGTGCGCCTGAAATGGCACCTTTTTTTAGAC
Organism: Calothrix sp. CBUCES-K 9914; assembly: GCF_059640475.1. Classification (NCBI taxonomy): domain Bacteria; kingdom Bacillati; phylum Cyanobacteriota; class Cyanophyceae; order Nostocales; family Calotrichaceae; genus Calothrix; species Calothrix sp. CBUCES-K 9914. The sequence continues at coordinate 13,730 of NZ_JBXXZH010000193.1, read as the reverse complement.
CTGCCAAAATCCACTCTAGAAACCCCTTTCTGTAATGGTTACAGGCGCCGGGGTTTCTCACAACTACTTCTCCGTAAGGAGATTGAAACTTGCCTTGACGCAAGCGATTTATCAAACCATTGTTACGTTTCTCACAACTACTTCTCCGTAAGGAGATTGAAACACACCTATACTTGAAGGGCTAGCTTTAGCTGCAGTTTCTCACAACTACTTCTCCGTAAGGAGATTGAAACCGCAAACTATTAAGACTTGTTATAGTTTGTATGTACGGTTTCTCACAACTACTTCTCCGTAAGGAGATTGAAACTAATTCAGATGTTCTTGCGCTTTTTAAATCTTCGTTTCTCACAACTACTTCTCCGTAAGGAGATTGAAACTGTCGATTATTTAGCTACGTCGCCTTGGAATTTAAGTTTCTCACAACTACTTCTCCGTAAGGAGATTGAAACTCGCAAGCCGACTACTCCTCAACAAAAAGAGGTAAGTTTCTCACAACTACTTCTCCGTAAGGAGATTGAAACTTAAAACTTGTTATGAAAGTTTCACTCAATGCTCTGTTTCTCACAACTACTTCTCCGTAAGGAGATTGAAACCTTTAGAAGTGTCAAGAGTAAAACGTACCACCTTAAGTTTCTCACAACTACTTCTCCGTAAGGAGATTGAAACACTCCGCTCCTCACTGGGTTAATACTGATTATTATAGTTTCTCACAACTACTTCTCCGTAAGGAGATTGAAACTCTTTATAAGCCATGCCTTATCACGCATGAACTGTTTGTTTCTCACAACTACTTCTCCGTAAGGAGATTGAAACCATAACGTTTAAAGCCTGTGTATTCAATTTGGAAATACGTTTCTCACAACTACTTCTCCGTAAGGAGATTGAAACTTGCAATACGAAACTATTGCCCAAAATGGCGATGGTGCCGTTTTGTTTGTAGTTATTCATTCCCTATTTGGTCAATGGCTTTTGATTTACCTCCTGAATAACGTAATGGGCTTTTTATCATAGCTTTTGACATAACCTATATTTTTGATTAACATTTATATCATGTCTGCTAGCATAACTGTAATTAAATTTTTATAGAGACGCGCGGAAAGTTTAGGAAGACAAATGTAAAATTCCCGACTTCTTGAATAAAAAAATCGGGAATATTAATGTACCTATTAATAAACCTGTTAGTAAACTATTTACCCAATTTTTTCAATAAATAGTATTTTGACGAGGCGCCACTTCTCCTCTAACCATGATGTGTTTAAATTATAGTAAATTTTTTTTGTAAACCAGGTTATTTAAATAACCTGGTTGTTTAGAATTAAAGTGCTTTCTTTAAAATAGACACCAAATCTTCAACGCTAGGAGTTCCAACTAATTCCAAGATTTCAGAAACTCGTTCATTTGGCATATGGTCAGCAGGGATACCAACAATAGATTTGCCTAGGTTTTGTCCTAACTGAAACCAAAAAAACAATCTAGAGTCAGCACTTAATCCATCATACTGCTTGGTAGAAATAGAAGTTTCTTCATTGCCAGTAAATAGTTCACCGAGCGCTTTACTTGGATTTGTATCTAACCCAGTTTCTCCATCGCTTTGTTTTCCAGCAACTAACTGACGCAAAAAATCTACCTGTTGCTCAGAGGATAAATTCTGAACTTGCTTAACTAAATTAGTAGCATCTTCGTCAACTACATGATTTTGTGAAACAGTTGGAGCAATTTCTGCAGACACTTCTCCGTATAACTGAGCTAAAACAGTTAATTTATCGTCTGCATCTAATGCTCTGTATTTTAGTACTACAGTTTCTACATTTTTTACATCTTCTGTAAAAGTCATAACAGTCTCCAATTCACAAATTAAATTTTGATTTTTTTCTCTACGGCTTTCCTTTTGGCTCACATACACCAGATGTTTGCCGTCACAGTTATTACTAGATTAAAAAATTTGACTCGCCAATTTCACTGTTAAAAGATAGAAGTGTCATTATACCTCTTGAGATAGAAGCTAGGCAATGCCAAAGTTTGGAATTATACAACAAACAAGCCCGCTGCCGGCGGGCTTTGCTCGTGCGACATCCTTAAGGGTGTCGATTTTAAATTTCAGCACCTGGTTTAGCTTCGGCGCCCATTGGTGCTACGTAGTCACGGAAAATGGTCATTTGCTGTTCAAACTCTTTTCCCTTAACTTGGTCGAACACTTGTTGTGCAGAACCAGAAAGCTTGTAATCTGCGGGAACTGAAATAATAGTACCGTTATCCATACCTTGAGCAAGTAGATACCAGAAAAGCAACTTTGTGGTATCGCCAAGTGAACCATACTCACGACTTAGTTGAGTATCTGCCTTGTTAATCAAGTCTCTTTGAAGTTGTAACTGTTCTTCGTGAGACAATTCCTTAACTTGGTTAAACAGACCTTCCGCAATTGCACTTGAAGCTGTACTGGCGCCTGGAGCAGCAGGAGTTACAGAACTGCCCATTTCTTTGTATATAAACCAAAATACTGCTAATTGGTCATCTACATCCAAGCCGCTAATAGCTTGTGTAACTTGATTAATTTCTTGGTTGGGACTTTGAGTATAAGTCATGATTGCCTCCGATTAGTCATTTATGCCCTTATGTAGCAAACTTATCAAAACATCATTTCCTAATTAACCCCACCAAAGACAGATGTGTCTCAATCAAAAAGAATAACAATTTGGAATAGTGATGAGTCGCTTTTTGTGGTAAAGGACAGAATTGTAAACTCGAGCGAAGGTTTACAAAACAAAGAAACACAAACCTTAATTTAAATTCTCCTGTGGTAATTTCTTGTGGAGCGAGCATCCCTGCCCGCCTCACAACTGCACAAAGCATTCTACAGTCAACCCTACTTTTGTAATTTTTCTTTCTTATAAATGATAAATTCTAGGAATATGTGATATTACAACGTCTGAATGTTTAGGAAGTGTAATTACAAATTGTTTTACGTTAATATCTAAAGCTGATATTTTTTGAGAATCTGCCAATATTTTTGCTCTGACATTAGGAGCAAAGCATTGAATAAACATTGTTTTCGTCTCTGGGTCAAAGTTGAAATTACATGTTCCCCAAAACGGAAATTTATACGTGATGAACTCTAAAATCACTTGCATATAGCTCATATCTATTTATCCTTAACCACTAGATACATAAACAAGCAAAAGCAATAAACCCAACTGCGCTTATCTGCACAAACACGAAAAGTAGCCATTGCCTAGGTTTGATGAACATAAATTTCAAATAAATTAGTTCTCATCATTTACATACTCATGCGAAACTAGGAAACAAATATCAACCAACGATTTTGTCTCCAGAACAATAAATTCAGTAATTATCTTAACTACATAGAGCGAAGTTAAAATAATTACATTGATATTCCTTATACATTGCATCAGTCTAACTTAACATTAATTTTAAAACTAGCAATAAATGTAAAGATATATGAAAATATATCGACGGATGTAACAGTACTTACGTAGATTGACAGTTAACAAATTTATGTGTGTGTACGAGAGTGGCGCCTTCACCCAACCTACAAAATGCAATCAACCATCCGTTGCATCCGCTTATCATCCGTTGCCAAGGTCTTATATTTGTAGATAAACTAAAAATCTTATAGAGAATATAGTACCCACAAACTTATGGATGAGATAGATAAGCTGCTTGCTGATATCAAGCAAGAATATGCAGAAGCAAAACCAATACATTCAAACCAAGTTCCGTTTAAACACACAGTATCATCACTAGATAAATCTGCTTTTGGTGTTGATAAACTGCTTGCGGATGTAAAAGCAGATTTTGAGGAGAAAGATTTAGCGCAGTCGTTATTACAGCAACAAGAATTAGAAGCTGAACGAGTTCGTATTGAGGAGTTAAAGTCCAAAAAGCGCGAAGCTTTGAAGCAACAAGCTGCTTTATGGTTGGAACAGTTAGAACCACTTTCACCCGAAGGACTTTGGTTTGATAGTTTTGCCCAAGGATATTCGTCTAAGTTAGATGCAGCAGTTGAGTATTTAGAAGGATTGGAAGCTTAATTATTATTTATCAGTTTTTATTTACTGCCTGAATGTTGTAAATACTGAACACCCCATTCATGCATTGCATAGAGTAGGGGTTTAAGGGTTTCTCCTAAAGGTGTTAGGGAATACTCTACTTTTGGTGGAATTTGCGGATATACCTGGCGTTTAACAATTCCATCGTCTTCGAGTTCGCGCAGTTGTTGAGTGAGCATTTTTTGAGTGACTCCAAGCAACGCGCGCTGTAATTCTCCAAAACGTCTAACATCTGCCATCAACTCACGAATAATCAAAACCTTCCAGCGGCCTCCTATAACTTTTATCGTCGATTCAACTTCACACGTTAATCTATCATGATTTTCAGAGTTTAGCTGCATAGTCTTTACAAGCGTGTTTACTGCTGCCATCATTCTGACACACTCTATAGCAATTAATCTTTATTCTCTAACAAATAAAATTTAGTATTTTGGGAAAAATAGCATCTCCCAAAAGTCGTATTTATTTAGAGGCTAGAAATGCAGTTTGATTATAAATAATTTATTAAAATATTTTCATAAAACTTTCACGGCAGATTTATTTAACTTTTGAATGATTAATGATGTACAAACGTACAAGTCTTTTCTTTAGTATACACATATCAACCGTATTACAACGTATGCGAATGATACAAAGTCATGATTAAAACGTTATCAAAACTAATGTTTATGCTTTTCAATTGATTCAAACGGCAAATCACCAAACTACTGTTATGACATCAAAAACTACACTGCCTCAGTCAGCAACATCTACTCCAAAGCCAACGCTTAGTACTGTCGATGCAGGTGCTTTGATAGTGGGAATGGTTGTTGGTGTAGGCATTTTCGAGACACCTGCTGTGGTGGCAAAAAACGCAGCGAATGCACAAGTTGCGCTAACTGCTTGGTTCCTGGGTGGGATAATGTCATTAGTCGGCGCCTTATGTTATGCCGAGTTAGCAACTGCATTTCCACACGCGGGTGGAACTTATTATTATATACAGCGTGCATTTGGTAACAAGCTGGCGTTTCTATTTGCTTGGGCACGTATGGCAGTTGTCCAACCTGGTTCAATTGCTCTGTTGGGATTTGTGTTTGGAGATTATGTTTCACAACTTTTACCGTTGGGAGAATTTTCTTCAGCTATCTACGCTGTTTTGACTGTTTTACTGCTGACGTTTTTAAATATTGTCGGTATTAATACAGGTAGATGGACGCAGAATCTTCTTACTGCTGCCAAGGTATTAGGACTATTACTAGTTATTGGTGCTGGTATTTTCATTGCTACTGCTGAACCTGTTAGTGGGGCGCCTACTACAAATCAAACCACCACTTTTGGATTAGCAATGGTATTTGTATTGCTTACCTACGGTGGATGGAATGAAGCTGCATATCTTTCTGCGGAGGTACGCGGCGCCCGTCGGAACATGGTAAAGGTATTATTAGGAAGTATCGCTGTCATCACGGTTATTTATCTATTAATTAACCTCGCATATCTACACGGTTTGGGTATGGTTGAGATGGCAAAGTCCAAGGCGCCTGCAGCAGAATTAATGCGTCGTGCGTTGGGTGAAGGTGGAGCAAAGTTTCTTAGCTTTCTCATCGCAATTTCTGCTTTAGGAGCAGCTAACGCCACCATTTTTACTGGCGCCCGTAGTAATTATGCACTTGGAAAAGACTTCAAAAAATTTGCCTTTCTCGGTCGTTGGAGTACTAAGAGTACACCCGCAAATGCTCTGTTGGTTCAAGGTATCATAACCTTTGCACTAATAATACTAGGCGCCATAACTCGTAACGGGTTTCAAGCAATGGTAGAATATACAGCCCCAGTATTCTGGTTCTTCTTCCTATTGTCTGGTATAGCCTTATTTGTATTGCGTCGTCGTGAACCAGAAATTGATCGTCCTTTCAAAGTACCCTTCTATCCTATTGTCCCCTTACTATTTTGTGCAACCTGTGCATACTTGCTGTATTCGAGTATTAACTATACAGGGTATCGTGGTGCTGTCGGCGTTATTGTTCTATTAACTGGAGTTCCCATACTGCTTTTAGGCAATAAAAAATAATCCAATTTTATCGGAGTTACATCTTACGTTATGTTATCGCTTAAAATTTCCCTCTTCTTCTTGAGTGTCAGCAGCTTATTTTTAGCAAGTTGCACACAACAAGTTAACTCGAAAGACGTTGCTGAGGCGCCAACAACTTCATCACAAACAGTACAAGTACAACAAACCACACAAACACAACCGCGCGAACGTACACCAGATGTTGTCTATGTACCAACACCAACGGAAGTAGTAGACAAAATGTTGGAAGTTGCCAAAGTTAGAAAAGACGATATTCTTTTTGACCTTGGCAGTGGTGACGGTAGAATTCCTATTACTGCTGCAAAAAGATTTGGGACAAGAGGAACTGGAATTGATATTGACCCAGACCGTGTCAAAGAAGCAAACGAAAACGCTAAAAAAGCAGGTGTTACTGATAAAGTGACATTCCTTCAGCAAGACTTATTCAAGAGTGACTTTAGTAAAGCTACAGTAGTAACACTCTATTTGTTACCTGAACTCAACGTCAAACTGCGATCACAGCTTTTTCAACAACTCAAACCCGGTACTCGTATAGTTTCCCATGCTTTTGATATGGGTGACTGGAAACCAGAGAAGACTCTTAACGTTAATGGTCGAACCGTTTACTACTGGACTATACCAAAACAAATCCCTGCAAACCTTAAGTAAAGACCAGATCTAATGTAGAGACGCGATTAATTGCGCCTCTACAATGTATGAATTTAATTAAATGTATTGGCATCACCAAAAAGCGGAAATATTTTATTTACTTTTTGGTCTTGACGCCAAGTTATTAAAAATGCTGTAATACCTCCGCTAATAGGAAAGACATTTGCTGAAATAAATCTTACGGCGTTGTATAATCGTTGAATTTATATATAGTCAACAATCTATTCAATTGCATCGTTATATAGTATAAAAATACTGAGGTGAAGAATGTAAGTGCGTTCCAATACAGGAACAGACTAAAACGGACAGCCATATATAGTGGTTCATGTCAATAGTTTTGGTTGTTTTGTGTTCTTTATTCTTCCTTTGCGCGCTTTGCGTACTTTGCGGTTCGTTTTTTCTACACCCCAAAACTATTGACATGAACCAATAGATAGGGACAGGCGAGACGCCTATCTGAAGGGATTTATTTAATTAAGGCAAAATTATCCGGAACGTGACTGCTGGTAACTGTAGTTAAAGATGTTCCTAAAACAAGGAACAAAATGCATAAGTTGAAAAACACAGACCTATATAAATATTAGAAGGGATTCACACCCCGACTACTAAAGTAAACTCTAAATTATCAGGAAAACTATTATGACATCCTTAACTCAACTCCAACCACAAAAAGATTTATTGTCTGCTGTACGTCAACGACTCGAATCTATCGAGGTAAAAAATTCACAGTTTGCACACTTCCTATGTAAGCTTATTCCTTCTCAATGTCCCTTTGAACGCGATGTTGTAGTATTTGGCAAGAAACTTTTTCATATTCCTCCAATGTGCAAATTAAATCCTTTCTATGAGCAAGTCGTTTATTTACGCTTCAAAGCATTATGCTATCTTGCTGATGTTTGTGGCGAAGACGTAACCGCTTATTGTTAGTTCCTTTAATTTGATTTGGATTTGATTTCTGCCTCTCTACAAATTGATTTTACCTCCAAGAATATACCGCAGCGCGCGCCAATAGTATTTTAATCGCTTTAATTATATCTTTTCCCTAGTTCTTGCCATATATGTATATTGTGGCGTATATGTATAATCTTTATCTACTTTTTATATCCGTATTCCCAAAGATTCTCGGCTTCTGTCAAAGAAGTTGAGAATCTTATCAAGTTTTGATGACAAGTTACAAGCATAAATGAGTAATTTAATTTAACATTGCAACAAATCTTATCAATTGGTTTTAGTTTATGCTTGTATAATCTGAAATATTAATGTTGACAGTAGTATGTAAATAATAACACACCAAAATGAAATTGCAATCAAAAAAATCTTGGTAAAAAATGTTGCTTAATGTTCTGATAAATCTGTTCTGTTAGTTTAAAAAGTCGAGAGTGAAAAAATCAATGACAGCCCATATTTTAGTAGTAGAAGACGAAGTTAAGCTCGCGCGATTTGTGGAGATGGAGCTTGGGTATGAAGGGTATAAAGTTACAGTCGAGCATGACGGAGTAACAGGTTTGAGTGTAGCACGGGAGTCACAACCGGACTTAGTGATAGTAGATTGGATGTTGCCTGGGTTATCAGGGTTAGAAGTTTGCCGACGTTTACGAACGACTGGTGATCAAGTGCCAGTTATATTATTAACGGCAAAAGACGAAGTTAGCGACAGGGTAGCTGGGTTGGATGCAGGTGCAGATGATTATGTCGTTAAACCTTTTAGTGCGGATGATTTATTAGCACGAGTCCGCGCGCATGTGCGGAGGACGCAACAAGTAGACGCTGATTTGCTACAATTTGAAGACCTAAGCCTTCACAAAAAGACACGACAAGTGAAGCGTAGCGATAGAAATATAGATTTAACAACAAAAGAATTCGATTTGCTTGAGTATCTAATTTCGCATCCGCGACAAGTAATTTCACGGGATAGAATTTTGGAAGCGGTTTGGGGATACACTTTTATGGGTGACTCCAATATTATCGAAGTCTATATCCGCTACTTGCGTATTAAGCTCGAAGCAGAACATGAAAAACGCTTAATACATACAGTACGTGGTGTAGGTTACGTGTTACGCGAGTAATATTCATTTCATTTTTAACGCAATAGATACAGAGACGTTACATGTGTAGAGACGTTATATGTAACGTCTCTACGACTATTGGCATGGATTATTACATTAATTTAAAAGTAAAATGGTTAAAAATCAGGCAAAATAACGGCATAATCCAAAATCCAGATGACTTACTTAGAAACAGCAGCGCAATTTTACAGTGATGTTGCCGAAACTCCGCAGGTAGGACTTTGTTGTGTTCAAAGTACACCTCTACAGCTACCGGGTTTAAAAATTCCGCACAAGATGAAGGAAATGAACTACGGTTGTGGAACTACCGTACACCCAACAGAACTTAGTAACCAGCCAACTGTTTTATATGTGGGTGTTGGTGGTGGACTCGAAGCTTTACAGTTTGCTTACTTTTCTCCTCGTCCAGGTGGAGTTATTGCAGTTGAACCAGTAGCCGCAATGCGTTCCGCTGCTAAAATCAATCTGGAAACTGCAAAAAAAGAGAATGCTTGGTTTGATACAAGCTTTGTAGAAATACTAGAGGGTGATGCTTTCAATTTACCTGTTGCGGATGCCTCGGTAGATGTAGTCGCACAAAATTGTTTATTTAATATATTTGAAAAACAAGACTTAACTCGCGCGCTGAGTGAAGCGTATCGAGTTCTTAAACCAGGTGGGCGCCTACAAATGAGCGACCCCATTGCTACAACTCCGATACCAGAACATTTACAGCGCGATGAACGGTTACGCGCGATGTGTTTATCAGGCGCCTTGACTTATGATGAATATATTCAGCATGTTATTGACGCTGGTTTTGGGCAAATCGAAATTCGTGCTAGGCGCCCATATCGTTTGTTAGATGCACATAATTATAACTTGTCTGAGCATCTTCTATTAGAAAGTCTTGATTCGGTATCTTTTAAAGTTCCTATTCCCGAAGACGGAGCATGTGTATTCACCGGTAAAACTGCAATATATGGTGGAAGAGAAGAATATTTCGACGATAACAACGGTCACATACTTCAAGCTGGCATTCCGCTTGCTGTATGCGATAAAACAGCGAAAAAATTATCAAAATCAACTTCATATTTAATAATTACTGATTCGACTTGGCATTATGTAGGGGGTGGATGTTGTTAGAATAAACAAAATTCCCGACATGAAAGGAACGCACGTCGGGAATTATAGCAAATTTCTGTGCCTACTAAATGTCTATTAGATTTAATTTATGATGATTACTTCGAGCATCACACCTTTCAAAGAGAAATTGGGGTCACCTCTTTCCAAGCAAAAAATTACTGTATTACAAATCAATTTGGGCAAACGCTGTAATTTGGCTTGTTCCCATTGTCATGTTGAAGCAGGACCGAAGCGAACTGAGGAGTTATCACCAGAAATTTGTCTAGAATTAATTCAATTAATTGGAAAATTCCCACAAATCAAAATTGTTGACTTGACAGGTGGGGCACCGGAAATGAATTATGGTTTTAATCAACTTGTCTCAGCAGCGAGAAAACACGAAAAACAAGTGATAGTTCGCTCGAATTTGACGATTTATTTTGAACCAGGTTTTGACTATCTTCCTGAATACTTTGCTACTCATCAGGTGCGAGTCGTCGCTTCCTTACCTTGCTACATAGCAGATAATGTTGATAACATGAGGGGAAAAGGTGTTTTCGACGCTTCTATACAGGCACTCCAATGGTTAAACCGACTCGGTTACGGTACGGCGCCTCAATTAATTTTAGATTTAGTATACAATCCACTGCTCCCCACCAGCGATAAATTTTCTCTGGCGCCGAATCAGAAAAATCTCGAAAACGACTATAAACATTTTTTGAAAAACAATTTTAATATTTCCTTCAATAACCTGTTCACAATCACCAACTTACCAGTCGGCAGAACAAAATTCCATTTAGAGCGTACAAAGTTATACAAACCCTACTTAGAATTTTTGGAATCACATTTTAACTCGGAGACAGTAGGAAATTTGATGTGTCGCGACGAGATATCTATAGATTATCAAGGTAACGTTTACGATTGCGACTTTAACCAAATGATGAATTTACCTGCTATTACCTGTGATGGAGAAGCGTTGACAGTTGCCAAGTTACTGGCAGCAGACAACTTGGATTTAATAAACGAAGTGCAAACTCTCTCTTATTGCTACGGATGTACTGCTGGAAGTGGGTCGAGTTGTGGTGGAGCCTTAGTATAAAGTAGAAGAACGTAATACATTGATCAGGTACTTTTGAGTCTCCGTTTCAAAAACTGTTACCAACATCAAGCTTGTGATGAATGAGCTTACTATAAAACACAGTTATGCTTCTCACATTACCCCAAAAGCCGTGGACCCCTCCCAAAAGCCACGGTTTTTACTTTTCGGGTACACACACACCATAAAGGTGGTTTCGTTGACTGAGTGAACTTAGTAGTTGAACTTAATGGTTCATTTTCGCTCTGTGTACTTTGTGTCTATCCTTTGGGAAGACTTAGGTCTACGTGGCCAAGATTTTGTTCAAAAGCCACGTAGACGCAAAGGACACAATCAATACAATGATAGCTCAAAGAAAGGCGCCTCAAATTGCTTTACAGTTTTAAAGGTGAAAGTAAAGGTAAAAGTATTATTATTGCAAAAAATATTCTGTAAAGTAGAACGAGTATCGTTACTACTGAATAACGACACTTATGTATAAATACTGAAGTCAATTCAATATTTAAGTGTTTATGATCAACGTGTATTTAGAGTGTAGTTGATTTTACACAACTATTTGTCAGGATCAGCTGAAAACTCGCTACAGACATAACACTACGAGTTTATACACGTATGATGAATTTATTCAATGCTAATTTTTACCGTTCCGTTAATCCAGACCTTGCTAATTTTAGTGATGCTCAAGCCTTAGGGCACTGCTGCTGCTGTTGAGGCTGCTGCAACTGCCGCTGCTGCAACTGCCGCTGCCGCTACCTGTATGCTGCAAGCGCTGTCGTTCCTGCTGCTGCGCAGGGCCCTGCCGCCGCTGCTGTGGTTGCTCAAGCAGACGATCAGCAGCCACACCTTGTCTTCCATGAAAGCAATCCTGGTGGAAGCTCTCCAGCACAGCTGGCCCTACTGCTGCTGTTGCTACTGCTGCTGCATTCAGGCAATTGCCACAGCAGCAATGCCAGCCGCACCTTGTCTCCCATGAAGCAGTCGTAGTAGAAGCCCTCCTCCAGAGAAGGGCCAATGGTGAGATCCACACCAAACTCCAGCTCAAGCACTTGGCCCAACACGTGCGCTGACGAGTGCCAGAAGGTCTGCGGCAGCAGCAGACAAAGCAACATGTTCACACATTGAGGCAACAGGTGAAGAGCCATTGCACACTGACGAAGAGAAAAATGGGGGGAGTACAGTGGTGTCCAGAAGAAGTGCTAAGGTATTGCAACCTGTGCTTTGCATGCCAAGCAGAGCTGTACCAAGATGGTTGAGACATGTCAATTGTGATGCACAAGAGATGCCATCAATCTCTGCGCAGCACACTCATGGCACTTGTATGCTTGCATTTGCTTCTGCCAGTGCAGTGCCACAGGCTGCCAGCCAGTCCCCACTTAACTGACCACCTGGACGGGCTTCCAACAAGTAGAGCTCTATTTTCACAAGCTGCATGCACAAACACTGCAGCCACTCCTGCAGGACATGCACAGCAGAACGCTGCAACTGCCGCAGCCACCGCTGCGCTACTGCTGTGCACAAGCCCTAGCTGCCCAGGTACAGCCCATGCTGCTACCAGCTGCTGCAGGGCGCACCTCCTTGCCCTCTGGATCATCAAAGTTGTGCAGGGAGAGCGAACAGTCGCCCTCCAGGGGCCTGAACAGGTCCCACACTTCGCCATCCACCTTGGCCACTACCACTTTCTTTGCCAGGCTTTTTGAGATGTCGTTGGCCACATCCAGCGGGGTGGTCACACCTTTAATGCCTGACTTCTTTGCTCCGTCCGGCAGCACCACGGTGATTGGCACGTTTGCTGCTTTGGCTGCCTCTACAGCTGCCACATCCCGGGCCCTGTACTGCTCAAACAGTTCAACGCGCTTGCTGTAGTATGGTTTCTTGGCGTTAACGATCTCTTGAAAAGAGGCACCCCCCTCAAGGGAGAGCCCCTGCACAGCAGCAGCCACTCCGTCTTCGCCCATAGTGCGTGCTTTGTGTTGATCAACGGTCCAATTCTGTCCTTTGCAAGCAAGTGTTACAGAGATCACTTGGTAGCTGCGTGCAGCGAGCATGCGATGTGGTAGTCATTCGGTTACTGATGTTCTGTCTGCACATGGCCCGGGCAGTAAGCTTGATGCCTCGACCAGCGTAGTATGGACCATGTAATCGTTGCCCCGAACACTTTGCCAACAGCTTACAATACCTTGCTGGTAGGTCAGGCATCAGGCACTGCAGTTCAATCCATGTGCCAGGCTGGCACACCTGCCGCAGCGGTGCTGACCGCCTTTGCGCGTGATGTGTCTACTCTACTTCTCCTCGACTACTAAACCTCCCTGCAACATCAGCAGCTGCTGCAGAATCCCTCAGGGCAGCGTTACAAGCACAAGACATTGCAACAAAAATCCAGCTGAAGTATTGCCATTGCTGCGGCAGCCGCGCATCATCATGCATGTCAGCGCATGTGCACAATTACATGGAGCGTCCCTGGTACTCGGCACATTGCCCTCCTGAAAGCCCGCCAAAATAGCACAGCCGCAACGGGGCTGCCAGCACGATGCGTGCTACAGCCACAATCCGCCCCAGCCACAAAGGCATCATACTGCATCAGGGCATGGCCATTACTTGTGCTGCAATCATGTCCTTCACGCTGGACGCCAGCGCAGGGTCAGGTGCTGCAACTGTCACACGGAACTGCATGCGGTTCTGAGGGTTGC
>NZ_JBXXZH010000192.1:0-18630 GCF_059640475.1 Calothrix sp. CBUCES-K 9914 | reverse complement strand
CTTGACGAGTAGCTTGGTGATTAATTAATTTTCTAATGTATAACTTATCGTCACTGTTAATTAATCCACTATTTAAAAACCTTTCCATTGCGATGACATCGTTTTCGCATCCCTGTAGTGCAGGAATTGTTAAAGATTTATAATTATCAATGCCAACAACTAAAGCGTAGATATTGCGACTCATAACTAATTGCCCAAGCTTGATGTTAAATTACAAACTGTTCGACAACAGTTTCCGTACCCAAACTAACTTGTAGACCAAATCTATCCCCAAGGTTTCCTTTAAACCGAAGCTGTAACCAGTTGCTTGATTTAGAAACGTTTTCTAATTTTGGAATTGGATTATTATCCTCATCAATTAGCATCATCTTGATACCATCAATTAAAAATATTGACTCACTTGCTGGGTATAATCGTAAAACTATTTCTACTTCGTCTTGAACCTGCAATTGATGTAAAATTAGAAGTACTGGTTCGGATAAATTGCTAATCTGAATTATTTTGGCGCCTGTAACCTCCAATTTTTCAGTAACATTAACAGGAGCAATCTTTCTTGCCAAAGCTAACTCAGACTGCCATCCTAAATCAAATAAACCATCAAACCATTGACTTAACTTGACAATAGTATCTTCAAGAAATTTTGGTTTTTGTAATTGATGGAGATTAAATAAAAAATCTTCAAGTGGTTGTAAACTAGTTAAAGGTAGATTTTCACAGTACACTGATTTAACAAAGCCTAAAATAACAGCTTTCCTTTCAACCTCATTTATTTCTACCCCTATATAACCAATGCGGTTTTCTCTAACTTCTGTAGGAATATAACAAAACTCTTCTGTAGTAAGTACAGGACGACATTCTAATAATCCCTTGTCTTTAATAAATAAACCAGCAGTATCGATCAAGGTGAGTAAAATATTATTTAAACCAGAACTTTGTTTAATATCGGTTTCAATATCTATGCACTTGCAGTAAAAGTCAACTGCGAGAACAGCTAAGGTATTCAAATATACTTGACGAGTTTTTGTTTGATTGCGATGCTGTAGACTGATTTTTTCAGCTGTTGCAATCATTCTACCATCGATAGGTATCGTAATTAGATTAGATTGTTTAGAATCCATTGCTGTCTCCATTATCCCATTTACTCGCAAAGATACTTAGTGAAATAAGGTTCAAACTTTTTACAACATCTCTGATAGAAACTGTAAATTGGTCCGTGTGTTGCTCCTGGTTTAAATTCTTGAGCTATTTCTTCCCAAGATTTATCTTCCTCAATCTTCTTTAGTAAGATAGTTTGAAAGCTCGCATTGGGATTTCGATTAAATAGCGCGCGTTGTAATAATCCATCAGGGTCATCTTTAATAAAAGCTAGTAATCTCTCAGAAGGAAGAAGATTTAGCTCAGGAAACGTGTAAATGTCATATATATCGAGTTCATCTCCATTACCTGTATACGTGTAGGTAGACATAATATCCCAATTAATCAAGTTAAACGCATTAATTCTTCTCTTTTTTAATAAAAATATAAACCACCCCATTATTGAACCTCTTGCAGGGTCATACTTACTTATATTTTTACAAATATATAAGTAAGTCTCCTGAAGTGCTTCTTCATAAATATATTTTGAAGCATCAGTAGCTGGTTTTGGCAATGTATCTATCTTTCTTGTTAATTCACTAAAAAGCTTGGTCAGTGCAACTCGCTTCTCTAACGATGCTTGTAACTGAGCTTCTTTATCTAGCGAACTATCAGATGCTTTGATTGCAGCTTGTTTAGCAGATACTGCTAAGTCTTCAAGAGTCATAGCGCTCATTCCTCTTCTTTGTTCGTGTGCCAATCGTTTCAGCCATTCGAGCTTCTTCCACTCACAAAGATTTACATATCTACATAAATCATCTTGAGTAGCGATAAACTTGGTTTCCATGTAGACACCTAGTTCTAAAACAGACTATTTCTCAGGGAAAGCAAGTTATGCACTATTCAAAAATTTGAATTATTGTTTTATATCTATATATATAGTGTTCCTCCACGCTGCTGTAGTTATGAACGGTTTATATATCTATTTCCAGGGTCAGAGGAAAGATTTATGCACTAACTCCAAAAAACCTGAAATATTTACATTCTGTTACAAAAAGGAGCCTGCACCCGCGCGTGGGTGAGACTATATAAACAAAGTCATAAGGGAGCGCTGGGGAGCATCGAGCAGTATTGTGCCAGTTGCTCCCGTCCTGATTTATCTGAAATCACTATTGCTCACAAGTTCCTCATATTGTTTTCATACAACATAATTACAGGATGAACTGATTGAAAAGAGAGTAAATCAAGGAATTTTCAATATGTTTAACAAAATTTTGGTTGCAATTGAGGCTACCTTCAGGTTTACTACCAACGCGCGGCGTAAGTTGGAAGGCAATTAATGACAACACTATCCAAGCTAGTCTAAAGATTGACGTTGAACCAGTAACGCTGACACTGTTTATAGACTCTAATGGTAAGCTAATGAAGTTGTCTTTGCCACGTTGGGGAGAACACACACAAGATGGTAGTTATGCTTACATTTCCTTTGGTGGAGAAGTTCAACAAGAACAAACATTTGCCGGATTTACAATTCCATCTCAAGTAAGTTTGGGATGGTGGTTTAGGACAGAGCGCTACTCAGATTTTTTCCGTGCCACAATTGAGCAAGCTGAGTTTCTATAACCAAATAAAGCGCGCGACTGAAAAGTATCAATTTGTTTCATAGACATAATATTTGGAGATTTTTAAGCGAAAATGTAATTGTAGTTAGAAGCGTTTGCTCCCATGCAATATTTCTTTACATAGCGGCGCCTCCCTGAACGGATACGATGAATGAGCTTATAACTCGGCTCTATAATATAGTAGCGAGGAAAAATCATGATTTACAACAAAATTTTGGTTGCTCTCGACAAGTCTCCACAAACTTGTGCTGTTTTAGAAGAAGCATTGGCAGTAGCTCAGAAGTGTGGAAGTCAATTAATGTTATTTCACTGTATAAATAGTAATTTAGTTCAAGAGCCATTTTTATCTGTCGGCACTATTGGAGATGTTGATATATACGGTACTTTACACAAACAGTATAAACAAAACTTACTTCATGAAATTGAACAAGTTGATATATGGCTAGAAAGTTGCTGCCAACAAGCTAATATCAAAAAAATCTCAGCAGAATTTAAGCATGGGTTTGGAGAAGTTGGTAAACAGATTTGCAGTTTAGCAGAGTTGTGGGGTGCAGATTTAATTATATTAGGTCGTAGAGGGCATAAGGGGATTACAGAAATTTTGCTTGGTAGTGTTAGTAGCTATGTTCTGCATCATGCTCCTGCAAGCGTACTAGTTGTACAAGAAAAAGTATTTACAAGAAATAAAAAATCTCTCAAGGTAATATCGGTTAACCAATAACCAAACGCGGACTACTGTAATCAATTTGTAATAAAATTAACAATCCTCACAACTTCCTCAAACTTTTTACATAATCTAAGAATACAGCATTCAGAGGGGGTAGTAATTATGAAAACTACTAGAATGATTGAGTTAGTTAGTTTTTTGCAGAAAGACCTGGCAATTCCAGCATCGGATTTGCAATTGGCATTACGACACCCAGAGCAAACCCCTAGTTCGTTACCAATGATTCTTTGGCAGTATGGTCTAGTAACTTTAAGTCAATTAGACCAAATTTTTGACTGGTTGCAAACGAGCTTTTGAAGTCAATACTGGTAATTAGCTGGTTTCATACCAGCTGATTACCTAACTTATACTCTTTCAACAGCTAGTAGGGTGGAATGTTGCTTACTTAACGTATTAATGGTGCGTGAAAGCACTGTATTTGGCGTTACATTCCTTGATAGTAACAGCTTTCACGCACCCTACCCTACCCAATGCGCGTTGGCGCCTCAAAATGCTTAAGTAAGTGCCATTCGCTAGTAGGGTGCGTGACGCTATAAGGGAATTTCAACGTAGATATAAGCCTTGTAGCGTCACGCACAGAAGGAATGATTTGACAGTATCGTAAGTCATAACTTAATATTATAAATTGTAAATTTTGTCAAGCTTTAGTCATACTTTTATTAGAAAATGAGTCAAAATAATAGTAGATAAAATAAATGTCTCCTTAGAACAAGCAAGGTAGTGGAGGCAATGAAAAACAAAAAAATATAGACTTGTATAAATTATTGAAATGTTTTTCCTTTGAAACTTCACACCACCTTGTGAGGAAGGAAGGTGAATATGAATAATAAAAATTTTTGGAAAAAACCGCTCGTTCTTGTGCAAGCTTCTCTTGCTGCGGCGACATTAATGACAGCCTTTGCTAGTCCTGCCTTTGCCGCACCAAAAGTTGAAATTGTCGGCGCCGGCTACGGAGGTAGTGGTTGTCCCGGAGGCTCTGCGAATGTTACCGTCAGTCCAGATGGTCAAGAGCTAACTATTCTATTTGATAAGTTTATGGCTCTTGGTAATAACTCTAGAGAAAGCCGCAAAAGCTGTAACTTGACTATTCCAATCAAAGTACCTCAAGGCTATCAAATTTCCCTCTATGATGCTGACTATCGCGGTTATGTTGCTCCTAAAACTACTGGACAACTAAGAGCAGAGTATTTCTTTGCTGGTGGACGTGGGCCTGTTTTTTCACGGAAATTCAATGGTGAAACGCAGTACAACGTTCGAGACACATTAGCAACAGTTGCTGATGTTTGGTCACGCTGTGGTGATAGTTTGAATATGAGGGTAAATGCTGCAATGTCTGCCAGTGGGCAAGGTATGGCTACTGTTGATTCCTTCGACCTTTCACACCGAGGTTTAATTTATCATATCAAATATCGTACCTGCCCTAGCAAATAGCCAAATTAAATGTAGAGACCGTATTAATACGGTCTCTACCGAAACAGATAATTATGGGCAATCAACCGAATATAATATAATTTATCAAATTTGTTTATCCTTACTTTTTGGAGAATATATAATGTTTCCATAATCTCCTATGGCAATTACTTCAGGGAGCATCCACTTTCGGCAGATCGACTTTTCTAGACCAACCGTATAGTAGGCTTTCTGGCGCCAAATAATTATGTATGTTCCAAAAGTGAATGCTCCCTCTCTACGTGTCTCTGTGGTAAAAAATATCTGACTGCACAGGCGGGACGCCTATGCTACAATAATCCAAAATTAATGGCATGAAACAACACCTTACATTTGTTTATAACAAGTAACTCATCCGTTACATCCGTTACATCCGTTGCCAGTTCTACCCAAAGCTTTGAGTTGTATAGATGTGAGTATCTGAGCTACTAGCTATTAATAAACCAGTATCACTTTCTAAATTAAGGGTATTGGCAATTCCACGTTGAACGATCTGAATTAGCTGTTGAGGTCTAAAAGATTCTAGATTAACAAAGTTGCCAGCTTGTAACCATTGTAGTTCTTCGGGTGAGAGGTTACTACAAATTTCACTGGATAACTGACTTGCTTCGCTTGCTGATTGAGGTGACGTTTCCATAAATACATTCTTTTTAGCGGCAATAACTTGATGAGGTGTTATGCCGATATCAATAATCGTAATATTGCTGTTTTGAAACCAATTTGAACTAGTTCTAAATTGGTTGATTAAATCTAAACCTTTTGGTGTACAATTATGTAATGCGTAGACTTTTAATTCGGGATTACGTCGTAGCATATCCATTGTAATTTGAAATATACTTTCTGGATAACCTGTGATGCTAAGGATGGCACAGTTGTTTTCAAAATGAAAGTTATTGGCAATGAGAAATTGTGCTATTTCTGCACTATCACAAACTATCAATCTATCAAAGCTATATGCTGTGACATCGGGGTTAATAGGAGTAGTTTGATTATTTTTATGTTGCGGCGCCGGAAGTAGTTTTTGAACATTACCGTTAATTTCTTGCCAGCGGTTAAGCCAGACTTGGAAAGCTGATTCAGTAATCTTAAATTCTTGAGCTTTACCGATTATATTTGGTAAAGTGCTACCTCTATATATATAAAACACGCCAAAAATTACTACTGTTACAAAAAAAGGAAATGAGTTGGTTACAACACTGAAAAATATTCCAATGATTAAAGTAAATATACCTGTAGTTATTAGTGATTTTGTATTTTCTTTCCTAATGGCAGCATTGAGATATGGAGGCTTGGTAGTTTGAATAAAATATAAAGACACAATTATTTGGTAGACTAAGTTTGTAGCAAATAGTACAATTAAACCTCCTCCAGAGTAACTAAAAATCGAAATAAATGTTATAGAAAAAATGCTTAAGCAACCACAACCATTGTTACTTGTATATGCTTTTTTTCTAAACCTGCTATCTAAAAAATAAAACATCTGTTTCTGTGTAAAAAACAGAGTATGGTTTACAGAAATGTCACCAATAGCTTTAGCAAACATTGGGTCAGTCAGTTTTGTCGTGCCCATAGTTGTAGGTTCAAAGACAAAGGAATGACCGCATTTTGAACATCTGCCGTTATTAGCAGTTCTATCTTTGAGATTATTGTCAGTTCCGCAGTTAATGCACTTCATAGTTTTTAGTAGTAGTATTTAGTAGTATCTAGATAATTTGATTGGCTAGTAAGACACTATAGTCTTCACGTTTACGAATTAAACGATGTTTTCCATTTTCCATTAACACTTCTGCTGGTCTCGGACGGTGTAAAAAGTGCGATGACATTGCATACCCATAGGCGCCAACATCTAAGATAGCAATAACGTCATTTATTTGTAACGTTGGTAATAAACAATTTTTACCTAAATAATCGCGCGAGTATGTTGTATTACCACAAACATCTGTTTGATATAATTGAGAAGACGTAAAAACAGGATAAGCAACTATTTCCCGATAACCACCATGAACGCTAGGCACGCTCAAATTAGCCACAGTCGTATCAACACCAACAATTTGTTTTTCTGATTGCCACTTAACAGAAACAACTTTAGCAAGCAAAGTTGCACATCCGGCAATTGCAGATCTACCAGGTTCAATAACCAATTCGATTAAAATATCTAATCCCTCCAAACAACGAGTTAATTCGGCGCCAAAAAATTTCCAATCAAACGCGGCACCACCATGACGATAAGGATAACCAAATCCACCGCCAAAATCTAAATATTTCCAATTAGGTAATTGCCGAGCAACACCAAAAACACTTTCAATAGCTTGAGTAAAAGCAGAAGTAGCATTAGTACCAGTACCCCGATAGAAATGTAACCCACTAATCTTCAACCCAGCATTACGAGCAACTATATCAGCTTTACCAAAATCGTCAGGATGTACACCAATACGACTATCACCCGTCAACTCAGGCAAATTTAAACGCAACCCCAACTTAACCTCTTCTCTTTGCGTACTTTGCGTACTTTGCGGTTCATTCCATAAACCATAAACCTGACAAAACAACTCCAACTGCGAAACACTATCCAAATTAAACGTCCTAACCCCCCACTCCAAAACCCGTAACATCTCATCAAAATTAAGATTGCTACCACTATAAACAATCTTCTCCGGACTAAACCCAGCTTGCAAACCTAAATAAACATCCCCAGGAGTATTAGCATGAATTCCCCACCCACAATCTTTAAAAATTTTGAGTAAAGAAATATTTCCATTAGTCACACTTGCAAACCTAAACTCTGTCTTCTTATAAAGAACAGACGCACTAATATGATTAATGGTTTGCCGTAACTTATCCCCATCATATACATACAGGGGTGAACCATATATATCTAATAGTTCTTTAATTACGCTTTCCATTTTCTGTAAAATCTCCAAACTTGACGAGGTAATATAAACGGATGATTCAACTCTTTCTTACCAGGTATTTCACCTAACACATAAACTCGCCACAACTCCCATATAATTAGTAACCATAAAATTTCACCAACACGGCGCCCACTAATAGCAGCACTAAATTCTCCACTGACAATCTTAGCTGCAATATCTGGCTGAAAAACACCTTCACTACGTAAAACACCAGGGTTTAACCAATCACCTAATTTATGCCAAAACTCGTGTAAACACCAAGAAGTTAACGGTACTCCCATTCCTCTTTTTTGGCGCCAAACAATTTCTTTTGGCAACCAACCATCAACCGCGCGTTTCAAGATATATTTCTCACAACTACCTTGGAGCATCAATTCTCCACTCAAACTAAATGTCCACTGCGTTAACGGTAAATCACAAAAAGGAGAACGTACTTTTAACATATGTGAAAATCCAATATTAGTAGCTCTTGGCTGAATATTTTGGGCGCCTTTCAGCATTAGCGAAGCGCGTCGCAAACGGTGCATCAACTCACCACTACTATCAAGCGCTTCGCATAACCAATCCTCAGCATGTAATTCTTGAATAAGCTTACTAACAACAGGTTGGTAAACACCTTCTTGACCCCAAAGACGATGGAAAGTCCGAAGATATTGACGAACAAAACAATCTCCTTTATCAGGATACTGTGCTTGATAAATTCCTGCGGCAATCAAAGGTTTATTAGTCCAACCAGCAAATAACTGGTCGCCATTTTCACCATTAAAAATCACCCTAGTCTCTTGACTAGCAGCTTGTGCAAGAAGATACAAAGGTACTGTCACCCCATCACCAAAAGGTAAATCAAGCGCTTGAACAGTAGGTATTAGTGCTTTTTGAATCTGACGAGGACTTGCGTCAACTTTAACTAAAGGTATATCAAGATGCTGTGCAACTAGTTCAGCGTAAGGATATTCTGGAACACCCACATTTCCAAAATCAAGAGTGTAAGCTTTGACTTTCACTCCTGCTTGCACTAGTAAAGCGGCAATAATAGACGAGTCTAAACCACCCGATAAACAAACTCCTACAGGTTCATCATTTAAATCATTAATTTGACGATTAACGGCATCTTTTAGTAAAGCTTGTAACTCTCTTACACAATCAGCTTCATCATAATTTACATATGGCGCCTGTTGCCATTGAATTAGTGACTTTTCTCGTTGTACAAGTTGATTATCAATATAACTCCAGCTATTTTCTACACCTGAAGAAATTGCTCTAATTTGGCTAACGGTCGTAATGGGAGTAGGAACATAAGAAAAACAACTATATCCATATATTGCAGCAATGTTAACTGATACAGCCTTCACTAATGGTAAAAGTAGTTGAAGTTGCGAAGCAAACCAAATTACTTGTCCAAGCTGCATCCAATATAAAGGAACTCGTCCAAATGCTTCTCTCCCTAGAACTAGTGTATTACCATTAACACGTACCCATGCATCAGGTGAGTTATCTATTCCCGATGCTGAAAGCGAAGCAATATTTTTTGATGTACTGTCTGTATTTTGTTGCGATTGGAAATATAAAGCAACCGCGCGTGATAAGTCCAAACTATTAGATAAATAAGCAACATTCCATATTAAGTCTTGAGTTCTGAGTATTGAGTGCTGAGTATTATGGAGTTGGTAATGTTGCTTTTTAATTTTACTAAAAAGCGGCGCCAGTTCTTGATGGGAACCATAACCCCAATAACCAAGAAAGTGATAAGTACCTGGGATGCTACCCATATTGTTAAGTTATTTTACCTCGAAGCTTTCGGAACCAAGTACTCTACCCTCTAATAACATCTGTACTTTCCACGTACCAACAGCGGCACCGGAGTTAAGAGTATATTTACACTGGGTATCCCAAACAGGTGTAGTGATATCTTTGGTTTGATAGCTATTTTGCTTGACTGTTTGACCGCTTGGGTTTATCCAATTACAAGATAAATTTAATTTTTGACCAATAGGCGCCTCTTTAAGAGTCACACGATAAAATAGTTCAGGATTCGTTTGACGTTGTACTACTTTTAAAGAAGTTCCACTATCCTGTGTTGTGGTGATACGGTCGCTTTGAGCAGTAATATGGGCAAAAGTCCCGCTTCGCTGCTGTGTAATAAATATGCCACTACCTATAATAACTACCAAAGCCGCAGCAACTCCACCCAGAATAAACTTGTTGCGACGCTGTTCTAACTCTAATGCTTGACGGCGCCCAACTTGCGTCATAGCTTCTCCAAGTAACTCAGGTGGTAAGTTTAATTCTTCCAATATCTGCTTTACTTGTTCGGGTTCTATTTCTTGGTCGCGACGCTCTTTTATTCTTCCTAGTTCGGCAATTAACAGGTTTAGTTGTTCTTGAGTTAGTCTTTGGTTCATAATTGGTGTTTAATACATTCCTGATTATTCTGTGAATAAGATATTTTAAGAGATAAAAACCGCAAAGGCGCAAAGTACGCACTCGTAAGAAGTCTATTTTGTTAGCTGTTATAACATATTTTTTATTTTGGCTACAGAATGGTTTGATGCAATTCCGCAAAGTAGTATAAATGCGCTGTAGTCTTAATTAGTCAAAAATAGCTTTACCTCCTGTTAACTTAATATGGTGGGTTTATTATATTAACTCCAAAGTCTCAGAGGTTTTTTATGCATGATGCTTTTACTCTGTGTACTCTATGTCTCTGTGGTAATATATTTTTTTATGCTTTACCAATGCTAACTAAACCTCAGTTAGAATTTAATTGGTGCGCTCCTGTTTCTGGTGATGGTTTTTACTTAGGATTACCAATTTGGGAACGTCCACCGGAATTTGAGTATATTGTCCAAATTTTTGAGACTGCTGAGAAATTTGGCTTTAAACAACTTTTGATTGGTATGGGTTTTACTCACCATACTCTCGAAGCTTGGACTTTAGCAACCGCAGTCCTAACACGCACTAATTATATAACTGCAATGGTGGCTGTGCGTCCAGGATTTATTAGCGCTCCTGTTCTTGCGAAAATGGCTGTGACGCTGGACTATATTAGTAAAGGGCGCCTTTCGTTGAATATTGTTACAGGTGGTAAACCGACTGAGCAAGCAATGTACGGTGATTATTTAGACCATGATGGACGATATCGTCGGACTCGCGAGTTTATGCAAATTTGTCGTCAGTTATGGTCTAATACAGTCGCTTTTGATTTTGATGGAGAATTTTATCAGCTTAAACAAACCAAGTTAGAAAGTTTACCTGTGCAACCTGGTGGCCCACTTTTTTATTTTGGTGGCGCCAGTCAAATGGCACAACAAGTAGGCGCCGAATTAAGTGATGTTTACTTAATGTGGGCTGAAACGCTTGAACAGCTAAGAGATAGAATTACAACAATGCGTCAGCTAGTTAAAGCTTGTGGTCGAGAAAAGTCGGTCAGATACGGTGTACGAGTTAATATTATTGCTCGCTCTACGGAAATTGATGCTAGAAACACAGCTAGAGAAATGTTATCCAAAGTTAGTCCAGATGTGTTAAGTAAAGCACGGGTAACAGAATATCCTAATACTAAACGCGAAAGTGTCGGACAAGAGCGCCAGTGGGAATTACGCGCAAATTCTACAGAAGGATGGTATATTGAACCTCACTTATGGGCAGGTATTTCCATTGTTAGAAGCGGCGCCGGAATGGCTATTGTTGGCAGCTATGAGCAAGTGGCTGAATACATATTTAAGTATATCAACTTAGGAATTACGGTGTTTATTTTATCAGGTTATCCTCATTTAGAAGAGTGTGAGAACGTTGGACAAAATGTTCTACCCATAGTCAGAGAAAAATACTTAAGATTCATCTAATTTATTTCTTTAGGCTTTATATATATACATCATAAGGAACAGGATAAAATAAAGATTATATACGAAATTAGAATATTGTTAATTAAAGCGAATTTATACAAGTTGATATTATATGGATACAAAAAACTTAGTGAATCATCAAATAGCTTATAGTGTTGCCCATCAAATTGCCGGACGTGTTCGTTTTCATGTTTATCGATTAGCAAAAGATGCTAAGTATGCTGATAAATTAAAGGCTTTACTCGAATCAGATTCTAGAGTTACCCATGTTCGCATCAATCCTCATACTGCATCTATTGTTATTAGTTATGAATCAGATATTTCTGATGAACAAATGCGTGAGCATTTTATTAATTTGATTCAAACTGCTCCAAATATTGCTACTCCAAAGCGATTTAGAGTTTCGTCATTTACATCAGCTGTTTTTGACGCGATTGGAAATTTAATAGATAGCGCGCGTAATATAAATAAGGCTCGTAAAGTAATTACGAAAAAACTTTCTGAACCTGACTTTTGGGAGCGTGCATTACAAACTCTAAAAGCCACAGTAAAAACACTAAAATCGACAGCAATGTTTATTTTACCTAAACGCTCCTCACAGGCGCCATCTGCTACTTTACCAAGTAGTACTTAATTATTCCCTCCAAATCCTCGGCTATTTTCAAAATTAATTTATCTTGAAAATAATTGCCGACGATTTGTAAACCAATAGGCAAACCTTGTTGATTTAACCCACATGGTATAGATATACATGGTAAACCAAAATAACTAAATGGCAGAACAAATTTTCTATTCACTTGATATATTTTTGCGTCTGCGTGAATATCTGGTGCCGTTGTTGGGGTAGTCGGTGTAATTATAGCGTCAACTTGTTGAAATATATTTTGGATATGATGAGACTGGTTTTGTCTTTGCTTTTGGGCTTTTTGGTAGCTATGATGGGAAATAGCGGCACCTCTACGTAAATCATTATTTACTTTTTCACTAAATAAATGATGTTGATTTTTATATTCTTGAATCACACGGCTAAATTCGTATAAAGCAATAATTGAGTAATTTGTTTCATCAAAATGACTTAATAATTCACTTTCTATATTAATAACTTCTATTCCAGCTTGTTTACAAGTATATATAACACGGTGAATTACGGCGGCAACTTCTGTATCAACTCCACGAAATGTATAATTATTGATAACACCTAATTTATATATGGATAGAGGAGGTAATATATTTAGGAAAGCAAGGGGATGTAAGATAGCGTTAAATAATATTTCTACATCTACAACATTATTAGCCATAACACCGACTACATCAAAACTTGGCGCCCGTTTAAAAACACCATTTGTACTAATCAGCGAGTGAGTAGGTCGTAATCCCACTATACCAGACCAACTAGCTGGAACACGTATTGAACCTCCTGTATCTGTACCAATACCACCAATACATAAATTTGCTGCAACTGCTGTAGCAGTACCACTCGAAGAACCTCCAGGTGAATAACTTGGATTTATTGCACTGCGAACATGACCATAAAAACTATTATTCCCGGTAATGTCGGCGCCAAATTCGCTTAAATTTGTTTTACCTAAAATAATTGCACCTGCTGCTTTTAATCTTGCCACAACATCGGCATCTACAACTGGTATGCGATGATAAAGTAATTCGGAGCCAACTGTAGTACGTACATCATGTGTATCTATATTGTCTTTTATAACTAATGGTATACCATGTAATATACTTCTAGATTCACCAGCTTTGATTTGATTATCAAGCTTTATTGCTTCTAATAGCGCTTCTTTTTCAAGAATGGTAATAAAAGCGTTTAATGAGTTTTGCTCATAAATCTTTTCTAGATAACTTTGAGTTAGAGAATAGGAGGATAACTCTTGTTGTAACAATTGACTTGCTTGTATAATGTTTTTAGCAGGTGTTTTTTTCATTTACTTTGAGTTTTGCGATTATTCTTTAAAGAAAGTCAAGATTTTATTAACGCTGGATTAATATGTGGCGCCTAAGCAGAAAACAGGTTTGCCATTTGCAACAAAAACATTTAAAATAAATTAATAAAATACACTAAATAAATGCTATTCAATGTTTTCAAAAGTCGAAAGTCTTTGGTTGCACCTACCAATGTAACTCTAACTTGGAAAATTGCTTACGGTCATACAGATTCTCTCTCGCTCCCTGATATATCTTGGAAAGATGACAAAGTTCTAATCATTGCGCCTGATGGTACACTTGCGCTTAGTCCTAACGAGCGCTTCGTTGTGGTTGGTGATGCTTGGTTGAGTAATCGGAAAGAGTTATCGCTTAAGTATGATAATCCTGGTGACAATTATATAGATAATGATATTGAATTAATTGCACAGCTTTGGGAAAAGTTGGGTATTGAGTCTCTCAAACTACTGATTGGGATGTTTGGCTTAGTAGTATGGGATAGAGAGAAACAAATTTTATATTCGGGACGCGATTGTACTGGTCTGCGTACTATTTATTATACTACCACTGGTTCAACTCGCTGGCTGGCGCCTTCATTAAGAACTCTTGCACCATATCGTTCAAAAGATTTAGATGTAGTCGCGTTGCGTGATTATTTGTGCTGTGCTTTTGTTCCAGGGGATAGAACTTTATGGAACGATGTTAAAGAATTGCGACCGGGAACGGTACTAAAATTACCTTCAGAGGAAATTCATTCCTTTTGGCAACTTAGAGAGCAAATTATTGATAGTGATAAACCTTTATCATGGCATGGGGAAAAGTTACGGCAGCTTTTAGACCAAGTTATTAAAGAGTATTTGCCTCAAAATCAACCTGTGGGAGTTTTGCTTTCGGGTGGTTTAGACTCTAGCTCTGTGACTGCACTTGTAACTAAGTTTCATGATGCACCAGTTCATACTTTTTCGATTCACTTCGGCGCCGAATGTCCAAATGAGTTAGAATTTTCTAGTTTGGTGGCTTCCCATTGTGCAACTCAGCACCACATTCTTGAAATTACGTTTAAAGATATGTGGGAACGTTTGCCAGAAGTGATGACGCATTTAGATGATCCGATAGGAGACCCTTTAACTGTTCCAAATTTATTGGTAGCTCAACTCGCGCGGAAATATGTTGAGACAATACTTAATGGTGAGGGTGGAGACCCTTGTTTTGGCGGTCCCAAAAATCAACCGATGTTGATTAATAATTTATATGGTTCGGTGACAAATCAAGATACTTTACAAGCTTATTTAACTTCTTTCCAAAAATGCGCTGTTGATTTACCGTCGCTACTTAAACCGAATGTATGGACATCAGTTAATAATGCACCATCGGTATTTACTGAAGACTTGTATTCAAAAGATAACTATTTAAATAGATTGATGGCGATTAATATTAAGTATAAAGGCGCCGACCAAATTTTAACCAAAGTCAATAATATAACTACTGCTGCGGGATTGTTAGGGCTTTCACCTTTATTCGACCAGCGAGTAGTAGATTTAAGTATGCAAATACCTCCACAGTATAAATTATCTGGAGTTGAAGAAAAAGCAGTTTTAAAGCAAGCAGTAGCGGATATAGTACCCGATGCTATTATTAACCGTCCCAAAAGTGGCATGATGGTGCCAGTTCAATTAGGTTTTCGTAAATATTGGCAACGCGAAGCTAGAAGTCTATTACTAAATAGAAACGCAATGACGGCGCCGTATTTCAATCAAGCTTTAATAAAAGATTGGCTAAACTACCGTAGTGATACATGGAGAAGATATGGTGTAAAACTTTGGTTATTGGTTAGTTTAGAAATTTGGTTACAAGTTAATCGCACCGACTAATTATTACCGATATTATTGGTTTATGAAGTTGATTATTCAGACCAAGTGTTAGGTGGTATTGGTAAATGCCCATCTGACTCTACTGTTAATGTAAAGTAAAAAGTAGTTCCAACTTCTTGTTCTGACTCTGCCCAAATTTTACCACCGTGACGCTCAATAATTTTCTTACAAATTGCCAAACCTATACCTGTACCAGAAAATTCTTCACGTGTATGTAAACGACGAAAAATATCGAAAATTTGCTTGGTATATTGCGGTTTCATACCAATTCCATTATCTTGTATCCAAAAGAGGTATTGACGTGAATTACTCTCTAGTTCTTTGGCTTCAATATGAATTTGAGGTTGTTGTTTACAAAACTTAATCGCATTCGCAATTATATTTTGAAATAATTGAGCTAGCTGAGTTTTATCTGCCAGTATTTTAGGTAAAGCATCGTGGGTAATAATTGCTCCACTCTCGCTAATAGCCACTTGTAAATTAGTTATAGCTTCATTAAGAGCTTGGTTAGAGTCTATAACCGTAAATTTTTGACCACGAATACTAACGCGAGAATACGCTAATAAGTCATGTATTAATTGATGCATCCTTTTTCCAGCATCAATAATTATATTTATGTACTTTTGTGTGGATTCATTTGGATGTTCTTGATATTTTGCTTCTAGAATTTGGGCAAAACCGATTATTGCTCGTAATGGTTCCTGCAAGTCATGGGAAGCTGCATAAGCAAATTGCTCTAATTCTTGATTAGAGCGTAATAACTCTTGATTTAAGTTTTGTAACTCTGCTTCGCTTTTTTGTAAAGCTGCTGTGCGCTGTTTTACTCTTATTTCGAGTTCTTGGTTGAGTTGAAAAATAGCAGCTTCTGCTTGTTTGCGTTCTGTAACATCGGTAATTGAACCTACAGCTCTAATGGGAATCCCTGCTGCATTCCAAAGAGCTTGTCCGCGCGCGAGAACCCACTTATAGGAGCTATCTTTACACTGCATACGATACTCACTACTATAATATGGCGTTTGGCGATTGAGATGAGCTTCAAACGCTTTGCTTAATGTTTCTTTATCTGTGGGATGAATTAAATCAAACCATTCACTGAAAGTTGTGATTTCGTTATCTTCATAGCCTAGCATTTCCCGACAGCGAGGAGATAAAAAGTGGCGCCCACTAATCAAGTCATAGTCCCAAATTCCATCTTTGTTACCTTTAATTGCCAATTGCCAACGCTGTTCGTGTTGTTGTAATGCTAATTCTGCCTCTTGACGCTGCAAAGCGTTAGTAAATATCTCGCCAACGATTTTTAATAATCTAACGCTATTTTTAGACCAAGTTTTTTCTTGATTAAACGTTGCAAAACCTAGTATAGCAAAGCAGTTACCTTGATAAGTTAAAGGTATAGAAATAAGTGATTTAATCTGGTTTTTACGCCAGTTTTCACGGTCAATTGCTGCTTCTTCAGGTAATTTTCCTAAATCACTGAAGTATACAATATCACCTTGCATTGCTCGCGCGTTTGCCCAAGAAAAAGAATCATACGGCAGATTCTGGATATTTTCAATGTGGGCTGTAATTCCTGGCGCCACCCACTCATAAATCATACTAATAACAGTTTTATCATCTGAAAATTTTGTGATAAAGCTAGTATCAACCTGACTAAATTCACTAATCTCTTGTAAACCATAATTGATATTATCTGGAATTTCTAGACAGGTCAAATTAATAAAACGTGTAGAAATTCTAGCAACAAGTTGATCAAATTCAATTTGATAGCGTAAAGCAGTTTCTAATTCCTTGCGGTGTGTAATATCTTGAAATAAAATACATAAACCATCTGGTGCAGGGTAAATCCGATTTTCATACCAACGATTCGAGGGTGTATAATATTCCTCAATTTGCATCATCTGCTGTTCTGCCATAGCTTGCTGATAGGTATGATAAAACTTTTGTCCTACACCTTCAGGAAATTCTGTCCAAATATGCTTGCCAATTAATTCTTCCGGTACACGATTAAATATTTGCCCTGCTCTCTGATTAACATAAATATAATTCCAGTTTTTGTCCAAAGCAACAAAAGCATCAGTTGTACTTTCCAAAAACTTCTCTAATCGCGATTCTGCCACTTTCTTTTCCAAGCTAATCGCTTCTTGAGATAATATAGCGTTAGTCAAAATTTGCTTTCGCAGCAATAAGTATACACCTACAAGTAATACTAAAGCAAAACCATACCCAAAACTAACTAATACAATTGTTCGACTAAGACTCTTGCTTGTTTGTATCTTTCGCAACTTCAATAAACTTTTTTCCTCATCCTCCATTGCGTTAAATATAGTCTCTATTGGTTCACGCAACTGACTATTTTTTTCTGTAATCGCAATTTGAGATGATAAATCTTTGGGATTTTGACCGAACAGCTTGATCGAGTTATCGAAAAACAGAAATCTTTTATCAATTAAAGGTTTAATCTTACTTAGTTTAAATTGTTGCTGAGAATTATCTCTTGTTAAATTATCTAAATTTTTTAAAGATTTATAAACTTTTTCTTTATCCTGTTGATAATTTTTAATATAAAATGGTTTACCCACCAATATATAACCTCTACGCTTACTTTCAGCGTAGAGGAGTCCAACATTCGCGTCTTTGATGGTCGCTATGACGTTATAACTATGAATAACCGATTGTTTATCTTGGTTTGATTGTCTGGCTCTTGCGTACTTAACGTGCTAAATTAACATGATAATGCCAAGAAAGTAAAGCTCTAATTTCAAAATTGCGAAAGTTCCTAAAACCAAATCCATTTCGTTTTATTAGCTTCAATTTATTATTAATTCCTTCTACTACGCCGTTAGTAGTTTTTCTTTCAAAATATCCGGCTACTTCTCCAAACCACCGTTTAATTGCAAAGCTCGCCGGGGGAAGCTTCCCCCGGCAGACTTTGCTGTCTTAACACTTTTCTGATAATAAGGTGAGCGCTTTTTCTAACCAATCGAGTAGCTCTAATATTCCTGTTCCTGAATCTTCACTCGTATCAAATAAATCGCTAAATTCTTCTTTCAATGAATGCATTATTCCTATTAAAGGAGATGCTTCTCTGATTGTATCTAATTTTTCTTTTTGTTTATCAGTTAGATTATTTTCCGCTTTTAAAATTGTAAATTTATTACCTTTTAAACTATTAAAAACTTTTTCTCTATCCTT
>NZ_JBXXZH010000191.1:0-18669 GCF_059640475.1 Calothrix sp. CBUCES-K 9914 | reverse complement strand
ACGTGAAAGTACTGCACCCAGGTCCAGTCAACCGTGGTGTCGAAATTAGCTCGGATTTGATGGACGACCCGGAATTTAGTTTAATTCAAAACCAAGTTACCAGCGGCGTAGCTGTTCGTATGGCATTACTTTATTTAATTGGTAGTGGTAAAGCGGTTTAACGTCAGATTACCGACGTGCATAAAAGTTGTCGGGAATCTGATGAAACATCTGGTGTAATCGAACGTCAAAACAATTATAAGTTTTCGGAAAGTTATTTTTCTTGAAGTGATCAATCAGGCACCTCACAGAAACTAAACCTCAACAAGAAGCGTCTTTGAGCTAAAGGGTGATTTTCTATCAGTAACGTCGATTCAACTACTCTGTGTAACAAGCGACAAAAAGAGCTGAGATTTCGGTAAGATAGAGGAGCTATCTTTTTCTGCATCGCAGATCAAATCAGCGCAAATCCGCAAATCCGAAGGAATCTCTCATGCTGACTTTAAAAATCGCCGTTTATATCGTTGTTGCTTTCTTTGTACTCCTTTTCGTGTTTGGATTCTTATCGAATGACCCTTCTCGCAACCCCGGACGCCGGGATTTCGAGTAATACTCGGTAATTAATCAAGGTAGTCGCATCTGAGCATTCGTCTTGATTTACTTTAGATGCAGACTGTTGCTGCCGTAAGGTAGAAAGCACGAATTTAACCAACTTTATTATTTATCAAAATGTTTCATGCATTAAGATGGATGCTATTTGAAGTTGGGAAAATCGCCTACGGCACTGCCTTGTTAACCAGGCGGCTTGCAATTCGCGCTCGCAAAATGTAAAAGTCTATAAGTCGGAAGGTGATACGCGCCCTTTAAAGTTGTGCCTCCGACTTATTGTTGGCTGTCTATAAGCTTGTAACGCTATATGCTCCATCCAGTTCTGCCGCCTACGCCACCTGCTATTCAAAAATCATCTGATTCTGCTACAACACAAAATATTACTAAGGCGCCCAACGTCAAAGTTGTTCTTAATAATAGTAGCAGTGATAACAATAACGAAAATCAAGTTCACTCGTCGGGGCAAGCAGAATTATCTTCGCCACAGCAAAACCTTGCAAAATATCATTTAATTGCTGAAACTCCTGCAAAGCCAACTCAACCAGAAAAATTTCCGCCCGAACTTACACCTCAAACCACACCATCAACTGCCGCAGCGCTTGGTTCAGGGTTGGCGGTTGGTTACTCTTTGGAAGGTAATACCAGTAAACAAGATAGTACAGCAACTTTGGAGCAGGCAGAAGTTAGCCAAACAGTCTCTAAAAGTCGTAATTTATCACAACCTTCTCGGGAGGTGTTGGTAAAAAAGTTAGCACAATCAAAACAGTCAAAAACTACTGATGGCAATACAACAGGGACATTTCCATCAAGTCAGCCACCTGTAAGCTTGGAATTTTACGCTCAAAATCAACAAAATTCCCCTTCAACAATTGAATTTAAGTCGCGTCAACAAGATAGTCAACCAACACAGGCGCCTCAACCAAACAATACAACTCCAACTCCAACTCCAACTCCAAAAAGTCCACAAGATACACGTAGGGTTGTAGAAATAGTTGCTGACCGTCAGGAGTACGATGAACAACGTCGAGTAGTTACGGCAGAAGGTAATGTAGTTGTCCGGTTTGATGGGGCAGTTGTTGACGCTGACCGCTTACAAGTAAATTTGGATAATTTAATCGCAGTTGGTGACGGCAACGTCGCACTAACGCGCGGCGACCAAGTGCTACGCGGACAGCGATTTACCTATAATTTTGTTCAAGATGACGGCGAACTCGAACGTGGTAGCGGTGAAATTTTTATCCCAACTGCTGGTACTGACTTTGCTTTTGCACAACCAGGTACAGCTACGAGTTCATCATTAGGAGTACAAAGACGACCTCTAAGCGACCGTATTCGTCAAAACCAACCGCTAACAGGTATCGGAAGTCCAGGGGGTATTAATGTTGGTGTTGGTAGTAATGCTAACGCAGCTAATATTCCGGGGCTACAACAAGGTGGGCAAGTACGACGAGTCCGTTTTGAGGCAGCGCAAATCAGCTTTTATCCGCGCGGTTTACAAGCGCGTGACGTGAAGTTGACAAATGACCCATTTTCCCCACCGGAACTTGAATTACGCGCGAATAAACTAACCCTGACGCGAGAAACACCGCAGCGAGACAGAGTAACTACACAAGGACAGCGTTTAGTATTCGACCAACGAACAACTTTGCCAATTCCCAGAAACGAGCAGGTAATTGACCGCAGTGAACGTGATGCCACACCACTCATCGCATCGATTGGTTATGATGGCGAACAGCGCGGTGGCTTATTCATCGAACGCGGTTTTGATATATTTAGTTCCGATACGGCTAGTTTCTCAGTTACACCTCAGTTTTATGTTCAGAAAGCAATAACAGGTAGCGATAATTTAGCTTCGCTGTTTGGTGTGAGAGGTAGGCTCAAAGCTGTTTTGAGTCCAACAAGTCGCATTGAAGGAAATGGAACATTCGAGACTTTGGACTTTAGTAAAATCGAGGATAGTTTGCGGGCAAATGTGCGATATCAACAAACCCTCGGTGCCAAAAACCCTCATACTTTGAACTTAGAGTACAGCTACCGCGATAGGTTCTATAATGGAACGCTTGGTTTCCAACGGGTACAAAGCAGTTTAGGCGGTGTACTACTTTCTCCTGTTATACCTTTAGGAAAAAGTGGGTTGAACTTAACTTACCAAGTTGGCGCCCAGTATATTGATGCAAATACAGATAGATTAGACTTGCTTGCAATTAAACGAGATAATGACCGCATCTCGCTAGGTCGCTTCCAAACGAACGCCAGACTTTTTGGTGGTGTACCGTTATGGAAAGGAAAAGCATTACCACCAACTCCAACCGAGGGATTACGCTATACACCCAATCCACTCGTACCTTATATTAACGCTTACGGCGAACTCAACGCGACTACAAGCTTTTACACGAGCGGCGATAATCAAAGCACTTTACTTGCTACCGCTGGTTTACAAGGACAATTTGGGAATTTCTCAAAACCCTTCTTAGATTACACAGCTTTCAATATCAGCTATACCCAAGGTTTAAATAACGGGTTATCACCGTTTCTATTCGACCGCGCGGTTGATAACAGAATTGTAAACCTTGGTTTAGTTCAACAAATCTACGGACCTTTTCGACTTGGTTTCCAAACCTCAATCAACGTTGACAATGGGCAAAGTCTCAGTACCGAATATTCCCTAGAGTATAGCCGTCGTACTTACGGCATTACACTACGTTACAATCCAGTTCAAGAACTAGGGGGTATTAGTTTCCGCATTAGTGACTTTAACTGGACTGGTGGTACAGACCCATTCTCTGATGAGACTGAGGTTAAACCAGTGGTTGGTGGTGTGGAGCAGCGATAAGGTAAGTTTTATTTCATTCGTTAGACTCTTTTTTCAGTAAATCTGCTCGACAGCATCCCCATCGCCAAGGATGCCTTTGTTCTTTGTTTGTGTGCGAATAGCTCGCCCAAATACTACCATCCGCAGCTTCATATATAAACTTAATTGCTACAATATATTCTCCATAATTCGCAGTTGTAACTTTGACTTGTTCGCCAACAATGAATGTATCTCCATTGCTTGTAGTTACTTCTTCCAAATTCTTGTATGGCGGAGGCTGTGGCTTTCTAAGCTGCGGCTTTTGAAATGTTGGTTTTTGCAGTCTATTCTCTTCAGTTTCTGACTCAAGGTGCCTATCAGATAGCGATGTAACTTCTTTAGTTGACTCTAGGTGCCTATCGTTAGGTGGTATAACTTCTTTAGTTGACTCTAGGCGCCTTTCAGATGGCGGTGTAACTTCGTTATCTTGGTCAGATTGTTCGCGCGCTTCTTTTGATGGTATTACTTCCTCGACCTTTTTGGGCTTAATACTGAGTAGTTTCTGCTCAACTGGTTGCACACTAGTCTTTTCCGCTTCAACTGTAGGTTCCTGCGGAGGTCTTTTTGGCTTAATACTCAATAGCTGCTGCTCTGGTGCGGAAGGAGTTTCCGGTTGGGACGAGAAGTCTTTATTCGATTTTGATTTTGGTTTAGGCATACCGAAGAATAATGCTACTTAGCAATTACTAATTAAAGTGCGTTTTTTATTTTTAAGGCTGTGGTTTCTTGAGAACGGGTGGTTGTGCTGGACTACCACTGGTTGGACCTTTTTTCGGGAAAGGTTTACGGGCGCCATCTTTCGGACGATAACCTCCTCCTCCTCCTCCTCTATTTTTATCAAAAGGTCTTTTACCTCCTGGTCTACCTGGAGGTGCTAACGATGCAATATTTTCCGCTGACTGAATAACTAAATCCGTTCCCACACGTTTTACCTTAAACTCCCAAAAGTTTTTTGCAGCTTTGGGTGGTAAATATCCGAGCAATTTAAGCTTGAAGTATTTGGGCACATCACCTGGTTGAAGCGCTGCTCGTTGTATCTTAACTACTATTAAGCCTTTTTGGTTTTCCTGAAAGACGACTTCTCCTTGTATTGAGAATTCATCTGCTTTGTACAGCAACTCGGTTGCAACGAATTCTGGATGCAGCGTTTCTGGTTCCCAAATACCCGCTATTTGCACATGTAGGGGTATAGGAGACTCTTCTTTTGGCGTTTTTGGGTAAACCACCCACAAATGTTCTTTCTCTAAATCGATAATTGAGGATTTAACCAAACCCAGTACTTTGCCTTTAACAACCGCGTCCACGATTGTACCGTCAGTGGCAAGCAATATTCCTTTGTTGATTTCTTCGGCGCTGGGGGTGTATTTTCCCCACAATAACCCTATTGCTCGATATTGCTGTGGCTGTGTTGGTGGCGGAATTGGTTGAGATAACGCAGGTGCTGCTGTATCGTCACCATTAATCGTATCAGCCGTATCAGCCGTATCAGCCGTATCAGCCGTATCAACCGTGTCAGTTTCAGAAGTAGGAGTCGTAGAAGTAGTATCACTCATGTTACAATCTCATCAAAGTACGCGAAATAAGCATTGTTATTGTTACATTGAACAATGCTTTTTTCATCAAATTGTCAAAGTTATTTATAATACTGCATTTACAATATATTACGCAAGTAGATTGAGAACTTTATTTAGAGAAGCATTTCAAATACATTCTACCCCTTGTATCGGTTTATGTTAATTATCAAGTTCCTGCATAACAAACCCACTCCTTGCGAACGGTGCCTTGTGAATAAAACATCCGAAGATTGTACATACGAGTAATATTGGTTTACCATTTACTTAACTTATGTTTAACTTTTGATTCTACGTTAATATTCGCTGGATTAGTTTAAGTAATCTTACGAATTTGTCTTCTAACCAAAGCATTAAATTATCCAACCATTCCAAAATTCTTTCCAGAACATGTTGTTCGTATCCAACGCTCATAGCACTAATTTCGATAAATTCGGGTTTATCTTCAACATCTGGTTTTTGAGAACTTTGTTTACTCGTAATGCTATCTACTTTATTAGATATTAAAATATTTGATTCGATTTGTTGAGGGACAGCAGATTTTTTTTGGTTTTGGGTTATGGCTTGACACCCCTTTTGTGATAAAATCAATTCTCCGGAAGCTTTATACTGACTCAATAACCTTTGATTTTCCCCACTCGTAAAGCAATTTTGAGGCGCCGCTTCATTCTCAGCACGTAGCTCCTCTCCAAACAAATCGTCGAATGTCAACCATAGGTCTTCAGCAAAATCTGTTGACTGCTTAATTGACTGCTTGAGCTTTGGGAATGTGGTTAATTCATGTTGTGGGTTTATATATATATTTGTAACTTCCCCACCAAGCTTTGCAGTTGTCTGACCAAAAAAGTAACTAATAGCTTGATTTATAAGCGTGCGAATCGCAGCAACTCGATATGGATTATGATTTTGACTAGTTTGAGCGATTTTTGTGTCCAACGAGAAAACATTTAACATATCTAACTTTTGTTGTACTTTCTGCCTTACAGTCAATGCGCTTGATTCAAAATAAGCGATAGCACTATCTAAGCCAGATATATACGATTGTGAAGGCGATTGTGTGGTTAATTGTGTAGATAATTGTGTATTAACTTTAAGTTTCGATGTTACCTCCGATACTTTATATGTTTCACCTCCCGTTAATTTATGTAACAGTTGGTCTATTTCGGGTGATAAATTCTGTACCTGCTCACCAATTAAATGCCGCAATCTCCAATATTCTGCGACTTCCGCAATAATTTTATCCTGTAACTTTTGCTGCTGCTTCAAAGTGAGTATATCCAGCACTTTATTATCAGTTGTAACCAGAACCAGATGCTTATTTCCCAAATGTGTAGCAATACCTTGTACTGCTGGCAAATACGATTTTACTGTATCATTTATTTCTAACTGTTGATGATATTTTACGTAATCCAGTTTTTCTGCTGTGGAGTTTAAGCTATTTGTATCGCGCGACGGTAATTTTTTAACGACTTCCAACATACGTACAATTGCTGTATCGCTGTTAGGGATAACAGGTGAAGAGGAAGTTGTGCCAGAAGTTTTATTATCAGCATCTAACTTTAACTGTTCTTGCTGTGGTTTGAGTTTAGCAACATTGACGGCTTTTTGAATAAGTACAAATACAGGGTAAAATAGTGCTTCTAACGACCAATTAGCCGCTACTCTACCGGAGCGCCAGGTGCGTCCAACCAAGTCACCGATACGATGTGACTGACGGGAGAAAAAGTTAAAAAGCTTACTTTGATAGCGACTAGAAGTCATAGTTTAAGTTAGGAGTCGAAACAATACGGTTTTTTGTAGTCAGGGTAATTCGTCGAACTGAAACAATACTACCTGTATTAAATAGTTTTTAGAACTGAAATTTCAAATATATTTGGCTATAAATCTTTATCCTTAATTAAAGACTAAAATATACTAGCGATTTAAATATGACTCCCTCTTTACCCGTATCGGATACCAAATCAATCATCACCGTAATTGAGAACCTACGCGCGTTATGTCAAGTCTCGGTACAAACTGCTTGGCGATATTCACACACTAATTTCACGGCAAGCGAAGTATTCAAAGAAGATATATCACAATGGGACGGCACCGCTGTCAACGAAAAAGGTCATGTTGCTTGGGATAAGGGAAGCAAGGTTTTGTGGTTAGCGCAGAAGATTGTTGTTCCCCAATATTTAATACCAAGTTATCCCCTACAAGGTTTATCTTTACGCTTGGCTTTGGTATGGTGGGCTTCTGAAGTACAGGTTTACGCTAACGATAAACTTGTCGCAGCAGGAGATTTATTCGACTTCTCACCACGAGTACTACTATCTGAAGCAGTTAATCCCGGCGATAGTTTTATTGTAGCGCTACGGTTAGTCAGTCCGGCACACGATAACGGCGCCCTCATGCGTTCGCATCTAGTTTTTGAATCGGATAGTCCCGAAGATGCTAGTTTTGTTGCTTCGGAGATAGCTGTTATCAAGCAGTATTTGGAAACTTTTGCTCCAGAACAATTATCTACTTTAGTCAGCGCTGTCGAAGAGTTTCACTACAGAGACACAGTAGAGACCGAATTAATTCGGTCTCTACACACAGAGAAAGACTCTCTTAAAACCTGCCTTATTAAGGGGGGTTGCGGGGATTTAAAATCTAAAACAATACACCTCCTAGGTCACGCGCATCTAGACATGGCATGGTTATGGCAAGTTGAAGAAACCTGGCGCGCGGCACAAAACACCTTCGAGTCTGTATTAAAATTGCAGCAAGATTTTCCTGATTTAATATTTTGTCACTCAACACCCGCTTTATATGCTTGGGTAGAAGAAAATCGTCCCGACTTGTTTGCTCAAATACAGGCTCAAGTTCAAACTGGTAAATGGGAAGTTTTAGGTGGTTTCTGGGTCGAACCTGATTTGAATTTAATTTCCGGAGAATCAATAGTCAGGCAACTTCTTTACGGACAACGTTACACCCAAGAAAAATTCGGCAAAATTTCCCCTATTGTTTGGGTTCCTGATACATTTGGGTTTTGCTGGACACTACCGCAGTTTATGCTTTCTGCAGGTATCGAATATTTTGTTACCCAGAAACTACGCTGGAACGATACTACTAAATTTCCCTACGGCGCCTTTTTATGGCGTTCTCCTGATGGTAGTGAAATATTTAGCTATATGTCAGCACTTATTGGGGAAGGTATCGACCCAGAAAAAATGGCTGCATATAGCTTTTCGTGGGAAACTCAAACTGGTATTTCTAACTCACTTTGGCTTCCTGGTGTTGGCGACCACGGTGGTGGACCAACTCGTGATATGTTAGAAATCGCGCAACGCTGGCAAAAATCTGAATTTTTCCCAAATTTAGAATTTACTACCGCTGAAAATTATTTACGTCATATTCAATCAAGGTTGATGGGAGACGTGACATGTCACGTCTCTACGTGGGATGATGAATTGTATTTGGAATTTCATCGCGGTTGTTACACTACACATGGCGACCAAAAACGCTTCAACCGAAAGAGTGAAATTTTATTATACGAGGCAGAAATTTTTGCAGCATGGACTACGATTAGCTATGGAGTAAAATATCCCAAAGCTGAACTAGAAACTGCTTGGAAAAAGTTATTATTCAACCAGTTCCACGATATATTACCTGGTTCGTCAATTACCGAAGTTTACACCGACGCATTACCCGAATGGCAAGAAGTCGAAAGAGTGGGAAATGAGATTTTACATAAATCTTTACATGAAATTGCACTTCAGGCGCCTTTACCCACACCACCCCATCCCGAAGCAAAACCTATTTTTGTTTTTAATTCTCTTAACTGGATGCGTACTGAAGTTGTTAGTGTAGACTTACCCGAATCTTTTTCTGTTGCCTGTATTTATTCTTCACAAGGAATAATACCTTCACAAAGCAACTCATCGAAACTATTATTCCTCGCTGAAAATATACCCTCTGTTGGATACCGTATTTTCTGGCTTTGCCCAGGTACATGTGATAATATACCTAACTCTCAAGGATTTACCCTAGAAAATGAATATCTACGGGTACTTATCAACGAGCAAACTGGGGATTTAAATAGTATATACGACCTAGTTAATCAAAAAGAAATTCTTAGCGGCGCCGGAAACCAACTTCAAAGCTGGAAAGATAGCGGTCAATATTGGGATGGTTGGAATATAGACCCAAATTATGCACAGCACCCTTTACCACAGACACAGTTAAAATCAATTCAATGGCTTGATAGAGGTGTAATTCAATCTCGGTTACGTGTAGTTCGCACCCTTGGAAATTCTGAATTTTGCCAAGATTACATTTTGGAAAAAGGTTCGCAATATCTTAAAATAGCAACGCGCGTTGATTGGCAAGAACGTCACGTATTAGTTAAAGCTGCTTTTCCCTTGACTATTGAATCAGATTTTGCCACCTACGAAATTCCTTGCGGCGCCATTAAGCGTACAACAAAACCTCAAACACCAGAAGAAAAAGCCAAATGGGAAGTACCAGCATTAAAATGGGCTGATTTAACAACCTCGAATTCCTACGGTATTAGTTTATTGAACGACTGTAAATATGGCTACGATGCAACACCAAATCAACTTCGCTTAACTTTACTGCGAGGTTCTGAATGGCCTGACTCAGAAGCCGATAAAGGCATACATGAATTTACGTATGCCGTGTATCCTCATGCAGGTAGTTGGGAAGAAGCGCACACAGTACAAAAAGGATACGAATTAAATGCTCCATTACAAGTTATTATGCGTCAGGATGTAACATCTAACTCGGAGTCAATAAAAGATAGCGTTAGCTTTTTAAATTTAGGAAGCAAAAATCTCATATTAATGGCATTAAAACAAGCTGAAGATTCTAATGCTTGGATACTTCGATGCTATGAATGTCACGGTCAAGAGACACAAATAGAACCGCAAAGTGATTTTGGTATAGTATTGGAGGCGCCTGTCGATTTGTTAGAACGTCCTTTACAAAGTACTGAGTCATCAATTAAACCTTGGAAAATGCAGAGTTATAAAGTAGGGTGCGTGACGCTATAAAAAACTTCAACGTAGTTATAGAACTTGTAGCGTCACGCACCGACTCTTAATGGTAACGATATTATAAGTCCTAAATAGTTCAAAAAGAGTAATTGTTAGTACAATTGCTCTTTTAGTCTAAACTAACTTATAATATTGGTAACAAAAAGCAATAAAACCATTAAATCAATGGAAGTAACAAAAGTTTCAAACGAAGGACAGGTAATTATTTCCGAACCATTACGAAAAGCATATGGTTGGGAGGTTGGACATGAATTGATTGTAGTAGCAACAGAAGACGGAATACTTCTTAAATCCAAAAAGCCTTTTCCAGAGACATCTTTGAATAATGTCGCAGGGTGTTTAAAGTATTATGGCACACCTAAAACTTTAGAAGATATGGAAGATGCTATTCGTCAAGGTGTAGAGGAATCATACAATGGTGGCAGTTGATACTAATGTAATTGTAGGACTTTTAACTCAAGATGATGAAGCTCAGTATCTGAAAAGTCTAGAGATTTTCCAAAATAACGATATTTTCATACCCGACACAGTAATTCTTGAGACCGAGTGGGTTTTAATTGCATACAAATTTAAATAGGTTTGCGGTTTTGGGAAGCTGAGATTTTAATATAGATAGCACCATTGTGTGCATTGCTTCGTAACCAGGTAAAGCAATGCGCGCGATATGATCATATTCACTAGTCGGAACTGTTGGGTTTGTGTCAAAATCGATAGTTGGTTCTGACATCAATTTAAAATGCCCTCAAGTTTACTAATTAAATCATCCATATTACCTACATTCAAACGGTAACTTAATGGGTGAGCTATTAGACGCGCGGTACTTTCGTACAGTCTTTCAATTTCAATTAAACCGTTTTCGTACATCGTTCGTCCAGTTGATACTATATCTACAATGGCTTCGGAGATTCCTGTAATTGGTCCAAGTTCTACTGAACCAGACAATGGGATAATTTCAACAGGTAAATCAAGACTTTGGAAATACTCACGCGCGCAGTTGACGTATTTTGATGCAACCCGACCGTTTGCGGGTAAATCTAATGGTGAACGATAGGGACTTGATTCTTTAACTGCTACCGATAATCGACAGTAGCCGAACTTTAAATCAACAAGGTGAGCTACACTTGGTTTTTTCTCACGTAACACATCATATCCAACTATACCAATATGTGCCTGTCCGTATTCTACGTATACAGGAACGTCTTGCGCCCTAACTAAGAGTCCTTTTGCTTTTCCGCTTGTATCAGGGAGTTGTAATTGACGAGTTCCTGAGTCTAAAAACGCACTAAAATCTAATCCAACATCCTGCAATAAGCGAATGCTATCTTTTAAAAGTCCACCTTTTGGCAATGCAACAGTAATCATGCGATTTTGGATTTCAGCTTTCAGGTTCGAGCTAGTTCTAAGTTTATCAGCGTTTGACTAATCAAAAATCTAAAATCTAAAATAATGAGAATCCTTTTAGTTGACGACGAAGTAGAACTTACAGACCCTTTGAGTCGATTACTGACGCGCGAAGGGTATAACATTGATGCTGCTTATGATGGAATTAATGGTAGTGAACTGGCACTGAGTGGCGATTATGACATGT
Source organism: Calothrix sp. CBUCES-K 9914 (assembly GCF_059640475.1). Lineage (NCBI taxonomy): Bacteria > Bacillati > Cyanobacteriota > Cyanophyceae > Nostocales > Calotrichaceae > Calothrix > Calothrix sp. CBUCES-K 9914. The sequence goes on along the minus strand of NZ_JBXXZH010000191.1, from coordinate 7,029 downwards.
TGATTTTAGATTGGATGCTACCTGGAGTAAGCGGTTTAGAAATTTGTCAAGAACTTCGGCGCCAAGGTAAAACAACACCTGTACTATTTCTCACGGCAAAAGATACGCTGGATGACCGCGTTCAAGGTTTAGATGCAGGCGCCGATGATTATATAGTTAAACCGTTTGAACTACGGGAGTTACTCGCGCGCGTTCGGGCACTGCTGCGACGTTCATCAACTATACAAGTACAAGAAACACCTACCGCGCGTTTAACTGTAGCCGATTTAGAATTAGATATTGAAAATCAAGTAGCTTACCGTGGTGGCAGAGTAATAGAGCTATCGGAAAAAGAAAGTCAGCTACTCCAATATCTCATGGAAAACGCTGGACAGTTGCTTACACATGCCGAAATTATGGAAAATTTGTGGAACCCAGATGAGCAGCCTAGTAGTAATGTAATTGCAGCATTAATTCGCTTACTGCGTCGCAAAATAGAATCAACGGGAGAAACACAGTTAATTAATACTGTATATGGTAAAGGTTATCGTTTTGGTAGTTAGCTGAAATCCTCTTGTTAACTCTCTTGTGGAGTGGGCAAGGATGCCCACTCCACAAGATTAAGTCAAAGTCAAGTGTTTATTTACAAACTTTTGCATTTTTTCTTTTAACGTGCGAGCGTTTCGATAAGCCTCATGTCGATTATCATTAATGTTTAGCGTATCAACTTCCATACTTTGAATGTAATAGCGTAAACGCGCGGGCATTGCCCAAATACCCATTGAAGGAAAAATAACCAGTAATAACATTAATGGAGAAATTGGTAAAAATGGTAGTTTGAATAGCCTTTGAATTTTTCTAATATTTACAGTCCAAGGATGTAGACTCTCGCTGCCAATACAAACTACAGGAAGAATCGGAACTTGATAGCGCTGACTTAATTGTACAAAACTGATATCAAAATTTTGTAGCTGGTAGCGTTTTTGCCAACCTTTTTGTGGTCCACGTATTCCTTCTGGAGCATAAAGAATAACCTGCAAGTCTTTAACAGCGCTCTCAAAAGCTTCATATTCTGCACGTACACCACCTAAAACATTCGACCACCCAACAGGCAACCACCAAACTATCCAAGGATGTTCAAATAAAGCGACTTCGGCAAGCGGTTTTATTACCCAATTACGTTTTTCGCTAAGTAAATAACCAAGAGTGATAAAATCCCACGGAAAACACATCCCAGCATGATTCATAACTACTATTAAAGGTTCTGATGCTGGTAAGTTTTCAATTTGCTTTAACTCCGCGCGGAAGTACTTTTTGATAATTGGCGCCAGTATTTCCTGACGAAACGCTTGTTGATAATTTAAATTAAACTCATTTTGCTCGCTACGAGGTAAACGGCAACCCAAACGTAACCAGCGTATCAATAAACCTAAGTAAAATCCACCAGGAATCAGAAATAATACGTACTCATACCATTTCCAACCATCGGGGTCAGAATTATAATGTTGCCAGTGACGATTAAATAAGACTAGCCATCCAGGGGGATACCATAAGCAAAACCAATCGAACCAACTATATTTATAGCTATATGTGTAGCTGTCACCTGAAAAGGTTTGTAATTGCGGGTCAATTACACCGATAAAACTTTGCGAATTCTGATTTATCATAATTTTATAACAAATTTAACTAAATGTTTCCGATTTGAACTTTGTAGTCTTGATTTCAGCCTCTTTCTACAGAATTAAGTTATATATTGTTTATTCTAAAGTAAATAAATATACTTTGCCACTGCCACTTGATTCGCGCAAGTTAAAAACTATTAATAAGTAGGTGCGGCAAAAGCCACCTTACAAATACTTTGATTGATTTAAAAATAATTTATAATTTCTAAAATAAATATATTTTATAGTTGTTAGTAAGATCAATGATAATTATTAAATAATTAAGATAATACCATGTAGGTTTTGATATTAACTTAAAATCGATCCCCCTAATCCCCCGCGTGGAAAGGGGACTTTAATAAAATTTTAGTTTCCTTAATACGGCGGAGTTTAAGAGAATTTTAGCCCCCCTTAATAAGGGGGGTTGGGGGGATCAAAATTCAAAAACTGAGTATTATTAATAATTGATGTTGTTGTAATCTTGTTTTTAGCTTCTTAATATGTTATCAATATAGGCATTTAAAATTACAGGTCGTAGACTATAACATGCTTATAGGCAACATTAGGAAGTTATCACTAGATAAAGCTTCTGGCTGGCGTACTGTATGCGTACTGGCAAGCATTTTCTTTGTACTAGTATCATTTTTTGCACTACATCGCTTTTATAGTTTCTACGCTTCTTATGACCAAGCGCTTTTTGATCAGTTGTTTTGGAATACTGTTCATGGACATTTTTTTCAGGGTTCGCTGTCGTCAGGTCAATCGAGCGCTGTAATTGCTGATGGTCAAATGCACAAGGTATTTTATAATCATCTAGGGCAACATTTCGTTATAGATTTTTTACTTTGGTTTCCAATATATGCTTTATTCCCTACAGGCGCCACTTTAGTTATTTTACAAGTAGTTTTAATGACGGCTGCGGGTTTCGTGCTATATGCACTAGCGCGTCATTATTTGCCTACGAACATCGCTATCTTAATTGTAGCTGGTTACTACGGCGCAAATACAGTCATTGGTTCGACGTTTGCAAATTTTTATGAGCATTGTCAAATACCATTGTTTGTATTTAGTATGCTGTTAGCATTTGCCAAACGTAAATGGTCGTTATTTTGGTTGTTTGTTGCTTTAACGTTAGGAATCCGCGAAGATACAGGAATAACTTTATTTGGTTTTGGTCTTTATTTAATATATACCCGTCGTCACGCGCGCTTAGGGTTTTGTTTGTGCTTGGTTAGTTTTGCCTATGTTTCTTTAGTAACAAATCAAGTCATGGGTCTTTTTTCCAATGATAATTCGCGACTGTATTTAAGAGAGTATTTTGGGAAGTTTGTTCCTGGTAACAGTAGTCCGAGTACGCTACAAGTGTTGTGGGGAATGCTAACTCATCCTCTGGAACTTTTGAAGAGCTTGTTCACTCCTTTTGATCGAAGAGTGCGATATATACTCAACCACTGGTTGCCTTTACTATTTGTACCTGCCATGTCACCTGCTGCTTGGATAACAATAAGTCCTCCTCTACTAGTACTTTTGATGCAAGAGCGAAAAGCTGCGTTAGGTGTCAATGTTCGGTATGCTTTAACTGTAATGCCAGGTATTTTTTACGGTGCTATTATTTGGTGGTCACAAAATAAAGAAAAGTTCAGTGCATCTGTACGGCGATGGTGGGTAAGGTGTATAGTTTTATCACTGATTTTTACAATAACGTCAAGTCCAAACTATGCGTTTTACTTTTTAATACCTGAATCCTTTAACCCTTGGGTACATACTACATTAACTCGTCAATGGGAACATGTAGGGTATATTCGCGCGCTTATGAACTACATTCCAGCAAGCGCAAGCGTTTCCACAACGACTTATTTACTTCCGCATTTAGCAACTCGTCGGGAGATAATGCGTTTACCTCATATACAAATAGAAAATGATTTAAAAGAAATTGATTATGTAGATTTTATTATAGCTGATGTCTGGCGTTATTTACGCTACAAAAAAAACTTTCAAAAGGAGCGAATAGATTTATTAAATTTTAGTTCATCTATTGACTCATTGATAAATCAAGGTAAATATGGTTTTGTAGATATTCAGGATGATGTAATATTACTGCAAAAACAAATCGTTTCTAAATCTGAGGTTTTAGATAAATGGAGTAAATTGCGACTTGAACTACAAAAGCACTGAAGTGCTTACAACGAAAGAACTTTCAAACTTAGTAGCGTTGATATTGATTAATCATGAAAACTCATATTACCTCAGTGATTATGCCTGTGTATAATGAAGCAGGATGTATTGAAAGGACTTTGAGGCACGTTATCGATTTTTGCAGTATTCATCCTAATTATGAATTCATATTTGTCAATGACGGTTCAACTGATAGAACAGAAGAGATATTAACTAAAACTATTACTAATTCATGCAAGCATAATATTCGCTGTATTTCTTACTCTCCAAACCAAGGTAAAGGTCATGCTGTAAAAATTGGCGTAATGAACGCTAAAGGTGATTATATATGTTACTTGGATAGTGATTTAGCATATTCGTTAGATAACCTACTTATTTTAGTTGATAAATTAGAAAGTATGGATATTGTTATTGGCAGCAGAAGCCAAAATAAAAATACTCAAAAAATTAGTTTAATTAGGAAAATAGCTGGAGAAACCTTCAACTATTTATCACGAATGATTCTAAATTTACCTTTCAAAGATATGCAAGCAGGAATAAAAGGTTTTAAGAAAAATGTCGCTAAAGATTTATTTAAACGCCAATTTACTTCCGGATTCTCATTTGATGTCGAACTAATTTATATTGCATGGAAATGGAGCTATAGTATTGGTGAAATACCTGTTGCTGTTCTAGATACTCATATGAATAAAAAATCAAAGGTTCATTTATTCAAAGACTCGTTAAAAATGTTATTTAATTTATTTGAAATTCAGTACAACTCCCGTCAGGGTAAGTATGAGTAAATCTAAAACAAAAACAAACTCTATTTTATTGAGTTTTGATATTGAGGAATTTGATATACCTGAAGAATATGGTCAAACCATTGATGAAAAACTCAAACTTGAAGTATCTCGCAAAGGTCTAGAAAAGATTCTGGAGATTCTAGATAGAACTAATGTACGTGCAACATTTTTTGTAACAGCACATTTTGCCTTACACAACCAGGCTATAATTCACGAAATATCACAAAAACACGAAATTGCTTCCCACGGTTTCTATCATTCTAAATTTGATGTAGACGATTTACATAAGTCAAGATTAGTTTTAGGAGAATTGGTAGGTAAAAGTATAAATGGGTTTAGAATGGCTCGACTTCAGCCGATTGATGATGCAGAAATTACTCAAGCTGGGTATCAATATAATTCTTCGATGAATCCAACTTACATACCTGGAAGATATAATAACTTTTTTAAACCTAGAACTGCTTATTATTCTGGTAATTTATTAAACATTCCGGTTTCAGTAACGCCTTTAGTCAGATTTCCTTTATTTTGGTTGAGCTTTAAAAACTTTCCACTATGGTTGATTAAATTAGCTTCACTATTTACTATTCGGCATGATAAATACATAAATCTTTACTTTCATCCGTGGGAATTTACAGATATTTCTGGTTTTAGTTTACCTGGTTATATAAAAAATAAGTCCGGTAAGGTTATGGTAGATAAATTAGACAGATATATTGTTTGGCTCAAACGTCAAGGGCAGTTTGTTTGTTTTGATGAGTTGAAAAGCCGAGTAAAAATATAGGGTAAGATGGGCAGTGCCCACCTAATAATGTTGACTTTTTTGGTTAGAAGTAAATTTGTAACAGTGACTAACGGCAACTTTACGACTCTCGAATAAATCCTGCAACGCGCGGATGAGTTTTTCTGGTAAAGAATTTTGGAAGCTGGAAATAAATTCTTCACTCGAAATATTGCCCATGAAAAATTGTTTCGCCAAGTCAGATTGACTTTTAATACCGTCAAATCCAATCAATTTAACGATAAATGTGGCAATGGGAGAGTGTTGTAAATCACTGTAGTTACTTTTCGCACGTCCATATTTGAGTATATTCCAAACTTCTTGTTCAATTTGAGTTTGAGGTTCATATGGATTTGCCACTTCAGGTAGGAAGTGTTCGAGTCGCATAAAAGTAAAACCGCGCAAAGGCACTTCCCCCATCATAATTACTAGAGGTATGTCTAATCCAATTGCAAACGAAATAGCCTCAATCAAAGCGATAGTAACAAGCTTTGACTTCAGATACAGTTGACCGACCTCAATATTTCGTTTAGCGTAATATTCAAAAATATTGTAAGTGTGGTGCCGAGGTTCTCCCTGAAAGGAGCGAAAAATGACTTCTGGTTTAAGTGAAGCCATAAAGCTTTCCATTTTCTGTATAGCAAGTCTATAGTCGGCAACCGTATAAGCACCAGAAGCTCCAAGATTATGATTGGTTTCGGGAAGCAAATTCCAAGTGTTTGCCAGAAATTTTGCTGCACTCGGATGCGCGAAACTACATACATCGCGATTAGCAACACGCACACCCCTTTTCACAGTTTCACATAGTTCTGTATCAGTAAGCTGCAAATCAAACTTGATATTGGTTGATTGTAACCGTTTTAGAAGTTGCTCACTAGCTGTTAGCCCTTTTTCACATGCTCTCCGGAAGGGAATAGTCGCTTCAATACACGCGACTATCTGCATTAATAACGGCGCCGGAGCGAATGGTTCTAAGACTTTTGCTGCAACCAAAGCGCTTAAGAATTCGTTTTGTCCAGAATAAGGGTTGAGAATTTGCCCAGGTGCAAAACCAAACACACTGATAACTATTGCGAAGATTGTATCAACAGGTAAATCTGATTGACTACGAATCGTTAGGCGCCCGCTAATTTCTTTGGCAAATGGAGAAATATAATAGCCAACATTAAAATTAATACTCCAGTCAACTTGTACATAAACAAGGTCATGGAATAATGCAGCCAAAATTTCAATCGGGTCTTTGGTACCCCCAACTTCAAAAACATGTTGGGGAGTATGAAAGAACCGCCACGGGCCTGTCATCGGCTGCACAATTAAATCATTAATCTGCTCAAGTTGAGCTTGCGAAATATCCAATTTAAGGCTTTCGGCTGCCCAGGTCAACCGTTTTAAGCATTTTTGATACGCTTGTGCGCTATCCATTTAAAACCTCGTATGAAACCAATTTAGAATAAGAAAACTAGCCTGGGGAAGTGTTTTTTTACACTTGCGCGCGTTCTTCTCTATATATAAGCGAGGTTCTATCTATTCCGTATCCGGTAAATTATGGAAAAATTACAACCGTATTTTCACTTAATAGTAATGGGTAATGAGTGCTGAGTGCTGAGTAATGAGTGCTGAGTGCTGAGTGCTGAGTGCTGAGTGCTGA
>NZ_JBXXZH010000190.1:0-18670 GCF_059640475.1 Calothrix sp. CBUCES-K 9914 | reverse complement strand
TTAATTTCTTGTTTGATTAAGAATTTTGCTACATAATCTTCTAAATTTGTTGCATCTCTACCATGACCAAGTACAATAACTAAAATTTCCCGGCTAGGCATCAAACCATCTGTGGTCAGATTGTGTTTTATATTGTTCGCAAGTGCTGTTAGTTCGTCGTAGCGAGAATTGTAGATTTGAAAGTTAACTACCGATTCTCCCCATAAATCGGGTACTGGGTTTGGAGAATTTTCTTTACGGCGCCTCAAGGTAATTGTTTCATTACTCTTTCTAAAATCACCTTTAACATCATAACCAATCGCTTTCCAGTCCTGCGTGCGGGTTAATCCTGCTAACATACCGTTCGGTCGTAATAACCCCATACCTATTACATGGGCAGCAGTAAGAATTGGTGCGGGTGTACGGTAGCATTTTTTCATGATTTCGCTTTTTTGAATACCACCCTTGTGTATCCCGGTTACAATGCGTTGAAACTTTTCATCATTGCCGAATAATTCCGGTGCCGATGGAATTTTGAGTGTGTCCAAACTTTGCGCTTCGTCATACGCCCATATTAGGCGCCGTTGTTCAGGATGAGATTCGTCGCATTGGCGTAATGCTTTATAAGCTAACCAGTAAATAGATTGCTTATCTTCAAATTTAAGGTCGTCATTATCGACTACTAAATCTTGACCTTCATCGATGAGGATAGCGTCAAACAACGGTTTAATTTCTTTTTGTTCCAGAAGGCGCCTGCATACATCGGCAAGTCCCTCATTCGGTTTCTTGTACTCGGTATCTTTTACAGTTAACGGTTTAACTCCATGCTGCTGACAAACATATCTATATATTCCCTGTTGATCTTTGGCACCCCATGCATGTAAAACTCTTAGCTTTGCTCTTGCCTCTGAATTATCTTTGTAGCTTATCTCACCACAACTAAAATGTCGCATCCATTTGTCAATAAGCTCGATAATTTGGTCATATAGCGAACGAGTAAAGAATATTAAAGCAATATCCCAGTCTGGATGCTTTAAATGCATTTGAGCGGCTTTTTGAGCTAGCAGTACAGTTTTACCTGAACCAGCTATTCCACGAATACGTTGGGCACCTGGAGGAACCGTCATCCCGATACTTACTTGTTGTAAATCAAATTGGAATTGCATGTCACGGACTTTAGTGAGTACAGAAGCGCGGGTTTTATCACGAAGCTGTATCACCTCAGTCTCGCGTGGAGGTTTTCTTAATACATTTGTGCCTGCAATCGTGACATTAAGTATTCCCCACTGTTCATCATTTAAAGACACACCTCTAATTACAGGGATGGCGCCGACGATACGTTTAAAAATACCAACGGCGCCTAGTTGATTCTTGAAAATGATTGGAGGACATGAAGGTAATTTATCAAAGCCGCGTGCAATCCAGTCTTTTTCATCGATTAAAGGTAATGCTACTACTGCTCTGGCTGAAACTTGGCACCGAATGGCTGGGTCACGGTCTGCATAACCAAGTATGGCAAATAATTGATTTTCGGCTTGTTGATAAGGGTTAAGAGTATTGGTGTAAAAATTCTGAACTGACCACTTGTGACCGTCAATGCTTACAATTTGGTTAATTGTGAGTGCTTTGACTTCTATAACTATTATCCCTTCTTCTTTATCAAGAATTAGAATATCTGGTTCTTTACGGGTTTCTCCAGTTTGGGAAAATATTGGGTAGCGCCAGTATCCGAAACAGTTATGCTTGCTGAATGCGTCTTTAACAGCATCCCAGACTTTTTGTTCCGCATGGGCGCCGTCTGATAACGTTTCAGTCTCTATAAAGCGATTGCTAGTTGTATTGATTATCATTTTATTTATTAAATTGCAATTTCAGGTCTACGATTATGATTCCCCAAGCAAATCTAAAAAACCTCTTACAAATAAAAAACGGTATAAATAGCTCTGATTTCTAAGAAATTACAATTAAATATTATTTTTGGATAAAATTTTGGCTTAGATAGTAATAATACTGAAACACAATCAAAACTGGTGAGGAGGGTGGCGTCCGTAAAATTGTGGGTTATTTGAGCTTTGTGTCTTCCAACAGTTTTTGAATTGACAGAATTAATTTATGCAGTCCTCTTTATCAAGCTGCCTCAGATTTTATATAATTAGCTCTTGGGGCATATTGTGAAATCCAAGTTGGGCAAAGCTTTGAAGCTATGTGCAAAATTAATGTAAGCGCTCTTCACTTCCGTCGCGGCGCCACTTATAATTTATGCGCGGACACAAAACACAACCGAGCATAAGTACTACAAAACAGGAACCGGATAGTTACACTGATGCCTAATATTGCTCTTTAAATCATATAAATTTAACTTGTAATCAAAACGATACGTTTAGTATTCATAATGAGCGCCGAGAAGGTAAAGTTTATTAAGATGATCACTAAAACATTTGTATTAAAGTGGAAAAGTTTTAATGCTTATAAATTGCTTAGGCGCCTGTAATAATAGTTTGTTCCGTACTGGCGCCAATATTATTTCTGGAAAAGGCGCCTAACATAACTTATTGTCGATTTTGAACAATTAGATTATCTGTTAATTGAGAGCGTTCAAGGATACTATTTAAAATATCATGAACTTCAAACACGGCTCTATTGTTAATAGATGTAGTTGCTTTACGGTAGCGAGCCAAGTTTTGAGGTTGTATTAGCTCTGCAACAGCCTTATCAATATCCCGAAAATTACGGAGTACAATACCAACCTTATTTTTTACTAACCACTCAGCATTATATCGTTCTTGTACCAAAGTTGATGCATTGCACTCTGTAATGACTGGCAACTTCATTGTCAAAGCCTCGCTAATACTTCCAGGACCGGGTTTGCCGATAAAGAAGTCAGACAGGTTCATATAATAGCTTATATCACTTGTAAAAGTTTCTACAAACCGTGGGATACGACCTTGACTGTTTTGCAGCTTAAAAGCTATCTTTTCATTGCGTCCGCAAATAAAAATAAGTTGTAACTTTAGCTGCGAATGGTCTAAACATTTAGCAATCTCCAGCATCACCTTTGAGCCATAACCACCGAACATGACCAAGCCAGTCGGTAAGTCTGGGTCTAAACCTAGGCTAAGTCTTTCGATTTGACAATTAATAGTAATAGGTTCGTATAATCGACGATTAATGACTACTCCTGACATGGGAAAGATGTGTGATGATGGTATCCCTTGCTTGCGGGCTTGCTCAACAGCACGTTCAGTGGGACAAATCAAAAATTGCTCTTGTGGCTCTATCCAATAACGATAAAAAGGATGACAATCAGCAAAATCTGTAATAAGAGTAACAAAAGGTGTTCCAGGCTTCGCTTTTTGTAAACTTTCTTTTAGCATTCGATTAAGGAATGGAATGGTGGAAACTACCAGGTCAGGTTGACAGGAGCGCCAGTAGCTTTCCAAAAAACGTACACCCCTCAAATGATTGCGACGAACACTTAACTTGGATAGAAAAAGGTACAGTGGGTCTAGGAATGTGGAACCATTTTGAAGCATGGAATTATAAATGTTAATTCCCTGTTGAAACAACACATCCATAGACTTTAGCAACCCGGTTTCATAGATATCAACTAATCGTGGATTTAAGGAATGCTGCTGACTAATTACTTGATGCAATGCATTAGCAGTATTACGATGTCCTGCACCAGCATTAAAATAAATTAAATCTACTGTTTTCATCGTTGTTAACTATTAAGTATTTACGCTAAATAAATCTTAGATAATCGTTATAGCACCGACCCGCAAACATTTGGTTTACAAAATCAATCACTTGGTGGATTTACATTATTTGGAGAAGGCGCCAACAAATTGTTTTATCAGGTTGAAAATGGTACAGGAGTTTTTAACCCTCAAGCTTTGACTACTAGTGGTTCTAATACGAACAAAATAACTGGTGGAGAAGGTATATTTGAAGGCGCCACTGGTACACTAACTGGTTCTGAAGTTTATCAAGTCGCCAATCTTCTAACAGACCCAACTAGCACTAGCAAAGGAATAGTGAAAATAAACGGCGCCATTACTGTACCAACAACTCAAAAAGTACCAGAGCAAAATAGCATTGTTGCACTAGTTGGAATGGGTATAGGCGCCACATTTTTATTACGAAGAAGGCGCCGTACTACAATTAGTATCAGGCATTAAATGCACTGCACTCAGGAAGCGTTTGTTGTAGTAGGCACCGTTATTTTATAATTGAGTATTATAAAAAGAAAAATACGCCCATTTTTTGGCGTAGTAGTACCAATGTAATTCCAGTTTACCAGTATTGAAGTACATTTGCTTTGATTGCTGTCCCCTAAAAAAAGTTGAGGGCGCCCGTTATGAGTAGCTACTCCAATAGAACTTTAGTATTGATGAGCAAAAATTTTTAGAGTACCAATACTCGTGCGGGCGTGTGCGTGTTAATTAGTGAGAGGGATTATCTAGGAACAAGCGTTAATTTTTGCGGTGCTTTAGATTTAACCAAATGCATTAACTGCTTGTTTAAATAGGATTGTGCTGATATGTACATCTGTTCCCAAATATCCTGGTCTCGGCAGATTTTGGCGCCGACCGAATTACCTGCTGTCTTGTTTGCTACTAAATATTTACGGAAGTAGTTATTCCATAGGTGTTGGATAAATTCTTCGGCAAATTCATTAAACGGTATTAGCCAGTTGTAATCTTTATCCAAAAATACACGGTATGAGGCAACGATTGGTAATGCTAAATCTGCTGGCGCACTGAATCCAAAGGAATATTTGCTGTTTGGAAGGAGCGTATTCTTACGATTATCGATTGATGCCAGGTCATTGGCGCCCTTTCTTCTGGGGTTAGAAATATGCTCTTGAATGATTTCGTAAAGCTTTTGTTCAATCCACAACGCTTGAGGAAGTAGCGGAAGCAGTTTAGCTAACCTATCTTTTTCTGTTTCTGTGATAGTGGCAGGTGTACTTGAAGTATTAGGATGCTTACTTCGGGTGTTGCCGTCAGGATTATATTTATTGATATCGAGGCAGTTGATTAATTTAAACAAGTGTGTAACGTTACAGTGCGTGTTTCTAGGCGCCCCGCTTTGATTTTGGTAGTAGGCAATTCTAAATTTGGTGTCTTGCTCTTGTTCTAATTGAGCCAGGTAACGCTTGATAAAATCATAATCGCCCCTTGCGTTAGTCTTGGAGCGGGTATCTACAGGCGCCGTAGTATTTGATGCGAGGGCAATATCTTTCGCTTCTTCTTCACCAAGACCAATGTGGATAGTAACTTTGACGCGCGCTTTTGTCAGGTCGTACTTGTACCCTCTCGCACTCTCGAACGCTAGAATGGTGTGTCCACCGTTGATAATACCGTCACTACCACCTTCATGAGCTTCAAGCATTTCCAATTCGAGCTTGTCTTTGCTTGGTGTTATCTTATTAGCTGATAAAACAATACCACTGTGTCGCTCAAAGAATTTATCAGGTTGAGTCGAAACTGAATCAAAGATTTGTCTATATGTTGAACTTTTACGGTTAGGTTCGCGGATATTAGGTTCTAGCGGTAGGTCGGTGGGGAATGTGTCAACGCGCGCGGTCGCAATAATGCAGTGTGGATTTGCAAGAAAATAGTTATCGATTCTAAGTGTCCAGGTTTTTGGCATGGTTAATATAGTCTAGAACAGCAAATACTATATTTTGAGTTACACATAGTACTACAAGCGTTCATGACAACAATTTGTAACAATTTGCAACAAGTTTTGTTCTAGGTACGCAGTTAATTGTGTTGTGAATTTTTAATTGCAACAGGCGCCAATTATGAAGCGTTTCTTGTGGTAAGGTGCCGAATCCTTTTATATTCAACAAACAGCAAGCTTATTGCACAACTGGGCAATTTGCTAAACTGCTAGTACTTTTAGGTGTAATAGAAGGTGCCTGTGCAACAAGTGCAATATTTCCATCACTGGTTTTGACCCATCCCTGTGCTTCGATAATTTGAGGAGTTGGAGAATTTTTAATTGCATTGACTGGCGCCTTTTCAGAATTATCTTGCAATAAAAATTGCCCTAATGTTTTGATAGTAATTTCTCCGCTATTCCCGTTAGCTCCAGAGGTAACAGCCGTACTAATTTGACTATTATTAATTAGAGTGATACCTTCAAGAGCATTTATTGAAACTTTACCCCCATCACCTTTTCCAGAAGTGCTGTTTATTATTTTGGCGCCGTTTTCTAATAAAAGACTACCATTAGTTATCAGATTAATTTCACCTCCGTTACCTTGAGCTTTTTCCTGTACCTCTGTACGAATTTGCCCATTATTTGTAATGGTAATACCATCTGAAGTATTAATAGATATGGCACCACCACTACCTTTTCCAGAAGTATAGGCACTCACTGTACGACCGTTAAGAAAGAATTTTTCTCCTTGAATATTAATACTACCGCCTTTTGGATTTTTAATAGGTTCGCCTGTTCTGGTATCAATCATTCCTAAATTCCAGGGATTAGAATATGTATAATTTGTAGCTATATTGCCTGCAGAAATGCTACCAGAAGCATTAATACTTACGTTGCCTACACTACCAAAGGCGCCAAAAGCATTTAAAACTCCACCTGTTGTATCAATTCCATCATGATGACTAGTAATATTAATTAGTCCACCAGCGTTACCACCAGTATATATATTGCCTGTTTTAATTGTCAAACCAATTGCTTCTATAGTTAGTACTATTGTTCGGAATGTTAGAGACAAGTAAAACAGGCGCCTACCTCAGTGTAGCAAAGTGCTAGCATATTTATGTAAATAAGTGTTAGCACCTTTTGAATAGTTCGCGCACGTATATTTATATAATCAGAAAAGTGCTAGCACTATGTTGTTGGCTCGGTTGCGCTCAATTGCTTGCCCTATATATGTTTTGTTAGAAACTTAGTCTACAAAGCGCTCCTACTTAACTTATGCCAACAACAAAGAAAAGAATAATGTTTCAAGCTTCGGATGAGTTAGACGAAGCGTTGAAAGCTTGTGCTAGTGATGAAGACAGGTCAATTAGCAGCCTGATAGTAAGCGTGATGAGCGAATATTTGGCAACTAAAGGATATTTAGAACAAAAAAAGTCGGCGCTGATCAAGAAAACAGTTCACAAAACTTAACAGAAAATATTGAGGATGATGTTACCCTCAGTGAGGCAGAAAGTGATAATGTAGAAAATATAAAGCTGTTACCCCCAAAGGAACTACTGACTCTGGCGCCTGTAACCAGATTACAGGAGGATGCTACTCAAATGAAAATTTTTCTACTACCGGAGGATAGAGAACTGATTAAACAAGCATGTCAAAAAAAAGGTGTTACGATGACGCACTTAGCTCGTACTTTATTGGTTAGTTGGGCTAGCGAAACATTATCAGAATAATAGTGTCCGCACGAGCGTTTATGTAAAGGTAAGTGCGCGGTATTCAAAAACCTCTACAAATCGGTAAAAATCTAAAACCCCCCGTAACGACTACCAATCAGACCGGAGGGCTTCAAAACCTAGTACATGAAAATCTATACACGTAGGTAATTTCATTATGACTGCATCTGCCCCAATTTTTCAAGTATTTAGCTATTCTGAGTTTCCAAATCAAGATTCAGAAGTATTGGCAAAAGATACGTTTGCTGACTTAACTGGCTTTGCGCTGAATTATTTCGATGGATTAGTCAAGATAGGAAGTAAGCTTTGCAATGTTCTAGAAGAAATATTGAAATCAGACAAAAACGGGAAGAAGGTGTTCTCGAAGTGGTTGGGTAGCTTCGGCGCCTTGGAATATCTTGCTAGGAACGCAATAGATATTTACAACTGGTTCAAGGCTTTAGACCCAGAGTTACAGCAAGAACTCCGCGAGAACGTTCAGAGTTTGAAAATATCAGCACTACGCGAACTTAGATATTTAACCCCAGAGGAGATAAAACAAGTTATCACAAGTGGCTTTCGGACTGCAAAGCAAATCAAACAGCTACACGCGCGCTCTACCAAAAAGGCGGTTAAAAATACCAACGGCGCCCGCCCATCGTACCAAAACGACGACTTGGACAGTTTTGAAGCAATCGAAGAGCAACCAGTGCTAGAGGTAATTGAATGTGATGTAGAACTGGCGCCAGGAGTAAGGGTAGTAGTCAAGAATGCTAAATGGTGGGACGGTGCTACAGGTGAAATTAAGTCTATTAAAAATGTTGATGAATTTTGGGTTCTATTGGACAGCGAGCGTTACCAAGGTAGCGTAACCGAAAGCTTATTCAAACGTTCTCAGTTAGAGCCAGAAGTTCAAAGAGTTGCACAGGTGCCTGAGTTGGTGTCAGACTTGCAAACCCGAAAGGCGCCTTTCCAGACTCCACGCAAAAAAATGTATACCGAAGAAGAGTTACAAGCGGCAATTGCAGAAGCGTTTGCGAAGAAAGAATTAGAAGAAGCACAAGCTAGAGAGGCAAAGTACCAGGAAAGTTACGATGCTGGGCAGAAAGCTGTAGACAGAGATGTGGCAGCGCTTGAAAAACACGCAGAAAAATTAGCTATTGAAAAACAACAACTCGTAGCACAGTTACAGCAAGCTACACAGGAAATTAAAAGACTTCAGGGGCTACATGTTAAAAACCAGCAGCTTGAGCAACGTGTTGAGGACTTAGAGAAAGTTCTAGAATCCTCTTTCTCGATTGGTACAGCAGGAGCGCCGTTGAGTCCCAAAACCACCAAGAAAGTAAACTCCAACTTTGTTCTATTGTTGGTCGTTTTAATGGCTGAGGTTAAAGAATTAAAGATTGCGATGTCTACTCTTCATCTTGAATTAGAGCAACTTCAAGCTATAAATACTAACCATCAGAAAGAAATTAAAGAGTGGCGCCAGTATTCGGAATCCAACACCGAAATAGAAGAAATCATCAAAGAATTTGGCTCTCTTGGGGAATCTTTGGGTTGGAACGGCTGGAATCGTTATGGGTATCGTGCGGTAGATGGTACGCTGCATAGGAATATTGATGCAATAAAGAGTTTTGTTACTGACTTAAAGCACGAGTATCAAGAGGTGCCTGAAGTCGTTTTTCAAAATTGACCATTCAAATTTTAAATGACGTAGTGCTTATAAACTTAGGTAAAACAAGGTTAAGGTTAAGTGGCGCCCGTATCTTTACACAAGGTGGATAGCATAATCTCAAAACTGTGTTTATACTTGCTTAAAACACCGCATGGAGATTATGGAGAAGTATCAGGATTGGTTTTGGGAAATTAAAGAATGCGGGCAAGGACCTCATTATTACTTCAACGCTACTTTTGATCAAAAAAATGCATCTTGTCTTGCTGCACTAATACTTAAGCATCCACTTTCTGGCTTTGTACACTGCCATACCGAAGGCAAACTAACTTCGGTGCCATGTAGAGACCCTAATAATTGTGGTTCTTACGATCTATATATTGACGAAAGTAATTATGCTGGGGTTTTGTCTGGTTTAAAAAGCGACCCACCTCAAATTACTGTTTCACATTACATATGGCATATTATCTATGTTTGTGGCAACTCTTTTGGGATTGAATGCGGTTATGGTGGAATAACCGGAACCGATAATAAAGCTGATACCTCACTGATTGTAAAACTCGCGCAATCACCAGAACTGACTTTAGTTAATTGGACAATCATGTCTGGGGGAGACGGTTACACAACAGTGTATTTTAGAACTGGGACATCAGCCACAGAACTACTTGCTTATTTGCTATTGAGTGAGCCACAAAAGCCTGACTTCGCGCAAATAGAAAGAGAGTTATGTCTGGCTTTATCAGAACCTGCATTGTCTGAAACCTATCGCTTGGGTGAGTGCAAAATCTCTGGTTGGCAGCTTCAATTAGTCGTCCTTCATGAGATTCAAAAAACCACCAACTATGGTAGCTCTGGATGGAACATGACGCCACACACCACTCAGTTAGAGAAAGTCGTAAAAAGTGTTAGCGACAAGTGTAAAGTTCCGGGTTGTGTAGGAGGCGCCGCACATGACAATAATGATTTCTACACGTTGATTGGAAGTTCTATCAGCTTTGGCTACTCACGACGGTAGTTGAGCCGACTCCCTCATCTCCAATCACCCTGCAAAGTGAACGGCGCCCAATAATAAGGACTTTTCCATTCATTACTATTCCACAACTGTAATTGTGCTTCCCGTAAAGCAATTGTCGGCGCTTTGCCTTTTCTCAAATATCTGAATTCCGGCATCAATAATTTCAAGTCCTTGCTCGGTTTTGCCTAGCTTTCCAGATATTACTCCACCCCAATCAGCAAATTTAGCAACAGACGCTTCTGCTTTCTTCCAACTTTTTGGGTTAAGGATTGCTGTAAAATTAATTCCGTTCTGGTCAGTTACTTCGACCTGTACCTTTTTATTTGGAGCAGGCGCCGCTTGTGGTAGTGAACCGCTTATTTTTATCGTAACTTCGCTTCTAACTTGCATATGACTATTAGTTCCTTGTGGTGCTGTTTGCTCTATTACTTTATTAACTGGTTGTTTTTCTTTATCTGGCGCCGTATTAGTATTCTCTGTTTGATTTTCAGCAACATTAATTAATTGTGCTTCTGTAACAGGCGCCTCTTGGTTAGCTATATCATCCATTAAATTTTTCTTCTTTTTCTTCGTTTTAGTAGAAGCTGCATTAATTAATTCTGTTTCTATTGTTGACGCCTCTTGGGTAACTACAAGAGAAGTGTTATTATTTGTTTCTATAAAGGCTGTATCTACTAACTTTGATTTTAAGGTAGGTGTATGATAAATTTTACTAGTATTCTCATTCTCATTTTTCTCTTTTATCATACTAGCTGATTGAAGCCTAAATTCATTGTCAACTAGCTCTGCATTTATTTCCCAAAACTGCCCTAACTCTAGATTTTTAAGTTCATACTTTATATTTTGGCATTTTACAGCCATATCAAACTCTTTTAAATGCATTGATTGTGGTACTATTTTGATAATAACTAACTGCTTATCAATATTAAAATAATCTACTTCTCCTCTAATTATAAACAAATTTAATATAGATGATGGTTTTGATTGATCTGAGTATACGTTTTGTATCCTCAAACGTTTTAACTTAAAATCTTCTGTTGTTTTAGGATATACACCGCATATGAGCGGCTCCCCTGAATTTACTAATTGAGAAAAAGAAATTTTCTTCTCTAAGCTTCTTTCTATTCTTGGTCTAATTTTTATAGCTATTTTATCTGACTCTAAAATTTCTGCACTCTCTTGCTCCGGAACGTCTAAAATTCCAAAATAGTTTTTACGCTCTTTATCTGTGTCTCCATCTGTGTATGAATAAATTTTCATTTTTACTAAGCCGTATGCTTTATATAAAAGCAATTCTTCTTTCTGTTCCACGGTAAAAACCCCTGCTTTCAAAAGCGGCTAAACTACTGCATCAAAAAGCTTAGTACAAAAGTAAGTATCTAGGAAGCATTGAAATAAAACTAAATATATACATTGCTTGAATATTTAGATACTTGGGTACTTAGAAGCCTATACATGGGATACCTGTAAATTGGGACATAATGCAAAATTTTGTTAATTTTACTTGTAATAGTTCATTTTTGATGGTGAAGGCTAATTCAAATTAAAGTTAGGCGCCTGTTTCTACACCATCCGCAACTTGCACGCTTTGCTAACTGTCCTAGTGGTTCATGTCATAAGTTTTGGTGTGTAGGTGCCAATAGTAAACGTGGCTATGCCTCACTTACAACCCCACAAAATTAATGACGCAGACCACTAGTACGGCACCTGCTATTTAAAGCATTTGTATGTTGTTGTTACAAAATTAATCCTTATCCCCTAGGAAAAAGTTTAAATGCTTACAAATCGAATCGGCACCTGTTTTGTAGTTGGTTCGTACTGATTAATTTTCCTAGGGGAATATTTTTAATCAAATTAGGTCTCACTATTATGTACTATTGTATAGTACATAAGCAATGATTATTGGTGTTAAGTAAGCGGCGCGGTTTAGAGACTGATATTGTCATTCCTGAAAACGTTTATTAGAATACTTAAATCTATACATTTTGGTAGAAGCTATATCATAAGTTTTACTCTGCAAAAGGCTTGCTAATATCTTGAAATATGAAGAAATTTTGAAGTATTAATATATTTTAATACATTAATACTTCTACCAAAAGGTAGATTTGGGGCGTGACTACAACTTTTTGCATAAATAGGTTCTTGGTATTTGCAAGTAAGTATACATGAAGCGATTATCCCGATTGCTTCTATTACTTTTAATCAGATTGCATGTAGGGAGATTTTACTATGACACTTTTTACAAGACGAGCATTTATTAGTATTAGTGTTGGTACTGTTCTGGCAGGCTTTAACCCCGAACCTGCCAATGCTCAAGTAAGCAGAATTAGAAGATTAATTCCAGCAGTGATAAAGTTTAGGGACTGGGCTTGGCCTTATCTAAAAGAAGCCTTGCTTCAAGAAATAGCTAATCAGGCTGCACATTATATCGTAGAACATACAAAGGAAATTGTACAAGTTGCTGTTAATTTAACGCGCGAGGGTATTGAACGTATTAATGCAGCATTAAGAGATGCAACTAATTCACATTTACTCCAGATTGCAAGTGCTGCTATCGCTGCTGGTGTTGTATTAACAATAGCGGTATCGGGACCTGCTAGTATTCTTGCAGTTCCAATGGAAATAGTTTTTGAAGCTGCTACATTGCCTTTATTGCTGGCATTCTATCACGACGATGTGAGCAATTTTATTGCTGGACAGGCATATGAAGTCATTGCCAGTTCGTATTAACTAGGTAGCTATAATGCTATGAATAGTATTTCATATCTATAAGTTTTTG
This sequence comes from Calothrix sp. CBUCES-K 9914, assembly GCF_059640475.1. Taxonomy (NCBI): domain Bacteria; kingdom Bacillati; phylum Cyanobacteriota; class Cyanophyceae; order Nostocales; family Calotrichaceae; genus Calothrix; species Calothrix sp. CBUCES-K 9914. The sequence continues at coordinate 5,843 of NZ_JBXXZH010000190.1, read as the reverse complement.
TACGGCGCCGTTGCTCTTTTGAGCAGGCGCCTTATTCATTAATGATGTTGCCATTTTCGTCTCTCTTAATTTCAATAACCTTTACATCTCCACCTTCCCAAGGTTCAACCGTAAACCCTGCGGTTGTTTCCGAAGGATATCGACCAGCCATAATCTCCCATGCCTCCTCTTCGCTGTTAGCGTGGACATAATGTCCCTGGCGTTCTCTCAAGTCATGGCGCCCTGCACAGTCATGCTGGTATAAGGCGTTCCTGGTACATCGATACTCTCGCATTTGCGTTCATCTGACTATAAAACAGCTCAGTATTTTAACGCTTTTGTGCAAGAGTTGGCAGTACGGGATGGGCACCGTAACAAAGTAGTTTTGTATTATAAAGAGGTAAAAAAGTATTGCTGGAGCCAATAAAACTATCCAAAGTTTATTTTGGTGAGGCGCCTTGAAACGTGAGAAATAGGAACTATTGGCTCTCAATCTGTACTATGAGAGTACATTTGTTGTTAATATCACAACTTCTTTGTACAAATGCTTCATGATGTTGCGTAAACGTGTCGGCGCCGAAGAATATTTATCTTTAATTTATAGTAATTTCTTGAATCCACAGGTAACCCAATATTTACGCTGCTCCCATATCGTTGTTTACGATTCGGTGCGCGGTGCCTGGGTTTCGGTGGAGCAGTTGCATCGCTGCGTCTTGCTAATGCTGGAATTGAGACAATTGTTTTAGAAAGAGGGCGCCACTCGTAGCACTCAAATTCAAAGTTAAAAATAAAAGAGGTAATTCAATATCTTCATATCTACATGTAGTTTTAGTATATTTACATTATCTTACATTTTGAATTTGAACGTTAACGTAAACGAAGTTTTGCCGAAGGCTAGTTATCCCTTCAGGTAGTGAGCGGCGCCTGTTATTGGAGTAAGGATAATATTTTTGTTTTCGCTGCATAAACTCCGAAAGGGCAACATGTAAACGTTTAGATGAGTAAATGTTAAAAAATTACGAATCTATTAACATACAATATTTGTGAGATTGATGATGAAAAAATTAGCTATTATCGGTTCAACAATTGCATTTTTGTTGTTGAGTAACTTTGTAAGTTATGCTCAAGCAACATCTGAACCTACGCAAAAACAGGACTCAATAGATACGGAACAAGTAACTGAAGATACTGCTAAAACTCCTATAACTGAACCAAAAATAAACCCGGCTGACGGAGAGCCAGAAGTAGACCCAACAGCTAAAAAGCCAGGTCCCTTTTACTGGATTATTGCCGAACACAGCGGTAAAGCGCTTATGCCTGAAAATCACTCTAAGAACGTGGGTACTCGTATCGTGCAAATGAGTAAAGGTAACTTCGGCGCCCAACACTGGAAAATTAGACATATGAGTACCGACAGTAACGGGCAGAGTGTCCGCAAGTTCGAGAATCGACACTCACATCTATGCATCTGGGTTTATAGCACCGCCCAAGGTGAAGTACTGAAGCAAGATGGTTGTGAAAGCGGTAATGATGACGCGCGTAAACCAGAGTGGAGAGTGTCGAACAAATACAACATGTGGGCTGGAAAGCCATTCACTACTTGGTCGGAATACAGCGGCAAGTGCATGGATGTAGCCAATGCTTCAACCTCTGATTACACTTCTCTTGGTCAGTACACTTGTCACGGTGGTCCAAACCAGCAGTTCCGGGCACAGTATGTTCCTGGAACTTGATTAAAACGTTTTATATTGGCGCCTTAACGAAGTCGGAACGCTTGAAGTCGTCGGTAGTCACGTAAGACGAATAAACCGTACTTCAGAAGGACGACCTGCGGCTTCCGACTTCTTTATATCTTGAGTTTTATGTCCCGCAGGAAAATAGTTAACGATGCCACTGTTGTTGGTCGTCAAAGCGGTCACGTCTGAGCGCAATTTGTACACGTTGTTCAGCTAGACGAAGGTGTGCGTTGGCTCTATATTGCCAGGGTCGTGCAGCACTGTTGTCTTCTCTGTGGTCAATGTCGCGTTTGGCGCTTTGCAGCAATCTTTCAATCTCTCTGAACTTGCCTTTATGACGTAGCGACGTATCTATCGTAGGGTTGTCATCCACATCTTTACGGTCAAGCACAGCTGCTCTATCAATCTCCCAAATCGTGCGATGAATCTCCCGCAGAGCAACCAGCTCTTCTTGTTTCACATTCGCTTCTTCGGGTAACTGCAAGAGTCGTTCAGCTTTGCGGAGATCACTACGCGCGTGCAGGTAGTAGGGATGATTGCCTGGAATATCGGCTCTTGCAATACCTTGTGCGAACACTCCGGTTACAAGACCAGTGAGAATCCCTATTACACCAAGCTTTTGCATCATATTGTTTTTCATAGTTAGAAAGAATTAGTTTAGGCTCGTTGAACTACGTTTGATTAGACTTCTTGCTGTCCAATTTGGTTCAATTTGAGTTTAGGGAAGAAGTGCGATAAAGTTAGGCGCCGTTTCAGTGTGAAGTACCATCAAAAATTTCCGACTATTTTTGCGTAATTGCTTATATAACAAGTGAATCCATAATTACTCAAACAAAAGTCTATAGAGATTCGCTTTCAATGAAAAGTTTTTATAAGAAAATAGGTGCTTACGTACTCTTTGGCGTAACTGCATTGACAACTATAGCAAGTAACTCCTCACAAGCAGAAGCCCGCAGCTTGCCTCATTGTGATACCAACCAGCTTTCGCTACGTTTTGTCGAGAATAATCCCGGCGCCGGAAATACTTACGATAAATATGCTTTGACTAACATATCAGCTTCGACCTGTACTCTCTACGGTTATCCAGGGGTGGAGTTGTTAAATAAATACAATAAACCCGTAGGAGTAACTGTTGAACGAGATGCTTCTAAACCAAAAACAACAGTAACTTTACGACCAGGTGCTAAAGCTTATTTTGTTCTCAGATATGGTAATAAAGGAAACTATGGTGGTCAGCAGTGTGCCCCAGACTCAGTTAAGATTGAGGTCACTCCTCCTAATACTTACAATCACTTAATTATTTCTCATCGAGAAAGCGCTTGTAGAAGAGCTACTGTCAGCCCAGTTAGTACTAGTTGATTTTAACTTTTCCAAAATTATACAAATGGATATAATTAAATTTTTGTACTAAAGCGTGCGGGTATACCGCAAATCAACCTGGTCTTCAATGGCTGGGTTTTTGATTACAGGACTGTAAATGGTACATCGATACTCTCGCATTTGTTCAAGCTAATTTAAAACAGCTACACATTTTAGCGCGATTGTGCATAAGTTGGCAGCGAGTAGGCGCCGATTATTTTTCTCAAGAAGGCACCTCAACAGACGCTGTTGACTTGAAGAAAGGCGCCATCACTCAAAAGTGACAACTCAAAAAGCCCAGAACTGGATGCTGCTATATACTACTGTTAATGAGTATAATCTGCTACTAATGATGCCGATATCACCAGCAAGTGCATAATTTGATTTCATCTACACCCATTATTAATCAGAACGAATAGCGTAGCTCAACTAAAAGTTAAGATATGAAACCTGTGGTAACGAAGCGCTTAATTATACGTCGTATGCAGGAGACTGATTTGCCTGATTTTCTGGCGTACCAAACTCATCCCCTAGTTTTACAATATATGCCAGTAGAACCAATGACCGAAGAAAAAGCAATTAGCTTTCTAGCTCGACAAGCAACAGTGGAAATTGATGACTGTGGAGGCTATATCGCATTTGGTATTTATCATATAGATGATACCAAAATAATTGGTGAGGTCGGTATCTACGTTTCACCGAAAGAAAGTAAAGGCGATATAGGCTGGTCACTTCATCCCGAATATCAGGGTTTTGGTTATGCTACCGAGGCAGCAGAAGTATTGCTCGCTTATGGCTTTGTACAACGAGAGTTGCACCGAATTACATCGGCTTGCGATACACGAAATATAGCATCTTTTCGGTTGATGGAACGTCTTGGAATGAGACGTGAAGGACATTTACGGCAAAGCAAGTTTATGAAAAATGCGTGGCAGGATGAGTATATTTACGCCTTGTTGCATGACGAGTGGTTGGCTCAAAGAAAGTAATTAAAAAGCGAGAAATTAGGGATGACGAACACGCGCGGGTTGATAGCAGGCACCACTCGCGAGCGCGAGAATTCAATAATTACCCAACCAACTTCTTCAGTTTGGTTACTGCGAAGGGCTTCATGCTGCATTATTCTCTAAACGAATTAAATTGCTCAGAATTTCTAAATTTCCTGCTGCTCCCTTACCTGTACTACTGCTTGAAATTAAAACATTACAATATCCCAAGATTTAAATGAATTATAGGCGCCTGTTGTAATGCTTAATATTTAAAAAGATTATAATTAAATCAATAATTATATGAAAAAACAATTAATTATTACTTTCTTCACAATATTTTGTTCTCTGCCAAATTCTGCTATGGTTCAGGTGAATGATAGCCATTGTACTTCGCCTTACTAGAGATTAGTGGAGAAAGTCGATCAAGAAGCATCAGTATGCCATCAAACCTCAATGGATGATGGTGAGCAATATTTTACTATAACGAGATACGATACAAATAATCAAATGTTATCTCATGTTTCAGTAACATCTGCTGAAGATGGCATAAAAACTGTTCGTGTTAGTGATAAACAAAGCACCCTTGATAATGCTACAGTTTTCACCTTAGATGGAAGGAGTTTTAAATTTTGGATAGCATATCCAAATGCAAATTTAGTAAATAGATACAAACGTGATATTACTGCAATTTTAGATGCAATGGAAAAACATGTAGAAAAGCCAGTAAAGAATTTTTAGGCATATGCCGATAACTACGGCGCCATCACTCCTCAATTACATTCCCGTCTGAGTCCCGCTTGACTTCTACTACTTTTACATCTCTTCCTTCCCATTCCTGCACTGTAAACCCAGCTTCAGCTTCCTCTGGATACCGAATAGCCATTTTTTGCCAAGCTTCTTCCTCATTTCGAGCCATTATATAGTGTCCCTGTCGTTCCCGCAGGTCATCACGCCCAGCACAATCGTGCTGATATAAAGCATTTATAGTACAGCGATACTCTCGCATTTGTATTAGCCAATTATAAAACAGCTCCACATTTTAGCGTGGTTGTGCATAAGTTGGCAGCAAGAGGGCGCCAGTGAACGTAAGAAATGAGAACCAATGGTTCTCGAATTGTACTGATGAATAGTACAAAAGTTTTGTACATTTCAACATGGAGCAGGCGCCTTTCTTCAACGGTTAATCCCATGAACGGCGCCTTGAACGTTCCGGGGCGCCTGAACCTGCTTTCATGTTAGGTCTGCTATTAGAAGTTGGTAGAGTTGCCAAACCTAGCAAGACCCAAAAAAGCACATGCTAAGAAGCCAAATATTAAGCTAGTACTTACGCACTGTACAAAATAACTATCTTGTGTATTAACGTAAATACATTGTTTTAGGCTTTTAAGTGTAGTAAGCGGCGCCTGCATAAATTATTGAAAATCTACATAGATTATAGAAATTGTAGATACAAAGGAGAAATATATGATGATTCAGGCGCCAGTAAAAAAGTTTAGGCGCCTTCTGTATTCTTTAGTAAAACAAAAGTGATAATTAAACAAATGCAAAAATCAATCTTAATTTCAACTACTTGTTTGTTAGTTTGTGTTGCAACAAACTTATTTAACTTTTCACCTTCTTTAGCTCAAAGAAGTCGGCGCCCATTGATTGCTTATCAATGTCAAGGCTTCAGTGAAACAATTTTCAAAATTGTTTTGAAGAAAGATAAAGCTTATAGTGTTCAATCACGCGAGGTTAACACCGACCCTAAAAATCCACCTAAAACTTTACCTGGTGGTAG
>NZ_JBXXZH010000189.1:0-18797 GCF_059640475.1 Calothrix sp. CBUCES-K 9914 | reverse complement strand
TAATTAACAGCTTACGCCCTGAGAGCTTTTTTTACTCAACTGCCGACTTTTCAAACATCCTCTAACAGCTACAGCAGTTAGTTTATTATCACTTACTACTTATATCGGCGCCGCTTCTGCCCAATCACTTGACCAAAATAAGCCAGCACCCTTACACCCTGGAATAAATTCAAGTGTAGCTGATAGTTTTATCGGTTCGCATTTTTACTACTTTGTGGCTGGACCAGGAGACATTAAAATCACCGTTAATTTCTCATCTATGGGGTTACTTGGAAACGCAACAAAAGCTACAATTGGAATATACCTTTATGACGAAAAAGGCAATGTGATAGTTCATAAAAGTTTAACTTCCAGTGGTGCATCTGAACAGTTAATCTTGCCTGAAAGTCTAAAACGCAAAGCTAAACTTACTTTGCGTATTCAACCACCACCACAAGGCTTGATTAGAACCGGAGGTAACTACGATGTGCAGGTTACTGGCGCCGTCGAGTACAACAACAATGTCGCATCTGAAAAACAAGACCCCATAGTCAAGACTTACCAACTTATGGTTGGTGTCACAGGTCTGTTTGAAGGTGGCGCCGCTAAATTCTATAGTGATGGAACTTTGAAACTTGCTGATGGTAATACTGGAACTTGGAAACTTTTTGATGCTGAGGCTCAAATTTACGTAGTTAAGATTAAGGGTCATATATTTAACTTGAAGCGAAGACCAGGAATAGGGTTAGTTGATACAAACGATATTAGCTCAATTGTTTTCAAGGAAGTGCGTTAAATTTTTAATACTATCTGTATAATTTTGGGAAAAGTCAGGGTTATTATTTACACAGTCAATTGGAGGGTTTTTGTCTATGGTTTGCCGTGGGAAATTTTCTCTATATATACTATCTACTATCGTTACTACCCTGATACTTTCCCTGAGTTGTACGGTGTATGGACAACTACAAACACCTTTATCAGTAGTACAGGCGCCATTGGGTCAACTAAACCGCAAAGCACAAGCTAACGAGCTTTTGGAACAAGGGAACAAGCAGCTAGACCATAGTCAAAGAGAAGCAGCTTTGGAGTCTTTTCAACAAGCACTAGCTATTTGTCGGGAAATAAAAGACCGTCAGGGAGAAGGAAAAGCGTTGCAGGGAGTAGGAAATGCCTACTTTAATTTAGATAAGAACGAGAAAGCGATTGAGTTTTCCCAGCAAAGTTTAAGTATTGCGAAAGAAATAAAAGACCGAGAATTAGAAGGTAAATCTTTAAGTATTCTGGGAGCGACGTATAATAGTTTAAAGAAATATCCCAAAGCCTTAGATTTAGAACAACAGGCGCTTTCTATCGCAAAAGAAATTGAAAATGGTACACTTGAATCTGATGCCTTACGGTATTTTGGCAATATTTATTATGCTCAGGATGATTACCAGAAAGCGATTGATTATTATCAGCAAAGCTTGAATGTTGCACACAAAATTAATAATTTTCAGTTAAAGAGGTATGCTTTAAGTAATTTAGGCGCTGCTTACAAGTCACTGAAAGATTACCAAAAAGCCATTAGTTACTATCAGCAAGTATTAGGATTAGCGAAGCAAATTAAACATCGTGAAGGTGAAGCTGGTGCTTTGACTTCTCTTGGTCAAACCTATAAATCTTTGAATGATTACCAAAAAGCAATTGATTACTTTCAACAAGTTTTATTAGTGTCACGGGAAATTAAACGACGTGATGGTGAGTCCTACGCTCTTGATCTAATAGCTAGTGTTTACTACAATTCTCTAAATGATTATCAGAAAGCTGGTGATTATTGGCAACAAGCTTTGGCAATTGCACGGGAAATCAAAAAACGCGATTACCAAGCTACATACTTGGAAAATCTTGGTAACATTTACAACTATAAACTCAAAAATTACCGAGAAGCACTAAATTATTATCATCCAGCTTTGTTGCTTGCGCGCGAAATCAAAGACCAAACAATTGAATCCAATATTTTATATAAGCTTGGTACGGTCTACAAGTCTTTGCAAGATAAACCAGGAGCTACTGATTACTTTCAACAGTATGCCAAGATTAATTTAGACGTTCATAAAATCAATTGCCAATCGCGCGATTTTTATTCACTTGGTAGTGCTTACCAAAACTTGGAAGACTACACAAAAGCAATTGATTATTACAATCGAGCATTGGTAATTGAACAAAAAAGTAAAACGCGCGATTGTGAATTAAATATTCTGCTAAATATAACTGACAATTATAATGACCTCAAAGATTACCAAAAAGCTATTAATACCTCTCAACAAGCTTTAGCATTGGCACGGCAGCTAAAAAAGAGTACAGATGAATTTGCTATTTTAGCCTATGGTTTGGGTAAAGCATACAATGGACTAAAAGATTACCCAAAAGCCATTGATTATTACTTGCAAAGCGTTGCCGTTGTACGGGAACTCAAGAAGCGTGATAATGAATCTGATTTGCTGAAAGATATTGGAAATATTTACCACGACTCCCTTAAAGACTATCGAAAAGCAATTGAATATTACCAACAAAGTTTAGCTATCGCTCAGGATATTAAAAATCATCCGTATCAAATCAAAGATTTAAGAGGTTTAGGTCTTGCTAATTATCACTTGAAGGACTACCAAAAGGCAATTAACTACTTTCAGCAAGGTTTAACTATTGCTCAAGAAGTTAAAGACCGAGCAAATCAAACAAAACTTCTTCTCAATTTTGACAATACTTTTAATGATTTAAAATATGAGCAAAAAGCAATTAATTATTATCAACAAGCTTTAGAAATAGCACGAGAAAGTAAAGACCGAGATTTAGAAAGAAGCACATTATTAAATGTGGCTTCTAGTTATGGCGCCAATATGGGAAATTGGCAGCAAAGCATTGAATACTCTCAGCAAGCACTCTTGAACGCGCGGGAAGCTAAAAACCGTGAAGATGAGGGTCAGGCTTTGTTGCTCATTGGTACGGCTTACAACTACATAGGAAATTTGCCGAAGGGTATAGAAACACTTCAACAAGCATTAGCTATTGCTAAAGAAACTCAAAACTTGGAACAGGAGGGGTGGTCTTTGGCAAATCTTGCAGCTGATTACTCAATCCAGGGAGACTACCAGAAAGCAATTGAGTTTGGTCAGCAAGCTTTAGCAATTGCCAAGGGTACACATGCTTCCAAAAACGGACAAATTATTAAAAATCGCGATTTGGAAGGCGCCGCATTAATATTTTTAGGTACAGCTTTTGATGCTGGGCAATATAATTATCAAAAAGCTTTGGAATTGACGCAACAGGGTTTGGTAATTGCACGAGAAAGTAAAAACCGTTTCTTAGAATCGTTAGCTCTGGGTTTATTAAGTCTTGCCAACAATGATATCAGCTATTCCAAAGCCATTGAGTTAGCCCAACAGAGTTTAGCCATAGCTCAAGAAATAAAAAATCCGATGGCAGAAATGTCTGGACTGTTTTCTCTAGGTGTTATTTACAGAGACTTAGGAGATTATCAAAAAACAATTTCATTTTATCAACAAGTATTAGAACTTAGCCGCAAAACTCAGAGCCATCCAACGGAAGGTATTTCATTACTAGCGCTAGCCAGTATTTACGACGACCAAGGCAATGCACAAAAAACTATTGAGCTTGCCCAACAAGCAGCAGTGCTATTTGAGGAAAGCAAAAGTTCCAAGTTTAAAGCTATAGCTCTTTTGTTTCTCGCCTCTGGCTATGATGGTTTAAAGGATTATCCCAAAGCTATTGCAATAATGCAGTCAACCTTAACTATTGCCAGAAATCTCAAAGACCGAGGATTAGAGGCATGTTCCCTAGCGCAACTTGGCTATCTATATCGTAAATCTGGACAGTATCAGCAGGCAATATCCTTTTATCAACAAGCATTAGCAATTATTCCTAACCCCGAACTTCCGGGTAATGGCTCTGGTGCGAGAATTGGGTTAGCTAGAGTTTATCGCAGTATAAATCAGCCCACCACAGCCATTGCTTATTATAAACAAGCCATCAGTGAAATCGAGCAAGTACGGCAAAAAATTAAAGGTCTACCACCACAATTACAATTATCGTTCTTACAAGTAGGTCGAGATGGAGAAAAAAGAGCAGATACTTACCGCGAGTTAGCAAATTTGTTACTTTCGACCGGGCGAGTTGCCGAAGCACAACAGGTATTGGAACTGCTAAAGATACAGGAGTTACGCGATTTTATCCGAAGTCCTAGCGATAAAACTTCTGTTTCTAATATTGGTACAATAAAAACTCCTGAAATCCCATTAACTGCTATCGAAGAACAAATTAAAAAAGAAAATGGTACTTTAATCGCTTTTGGTCACAAAATTGATGAGTGTCAAAAAACTCATTGCAGCCAGTTAAGTCAACTCTTAGACCAACGCGACACTTTAACAGCACAATTTAATCAGAAGGTTCAAAGCATTGAAAAACAAGTATACTCTAGGACTATCCAAGACCAAGCCTATTTTGACCCCAAAGACTTTGGACGTAAAGCCAGAGAAATTTTAGCAGCGCAACCCCATACAGTACTAATTTACCCTTTGGTGCTAGAAGATAAAATTTGGCTGTTATGGGCATCCAAAGGTGGTATTCTCAAAACAGTCGAAATTCCAGTAAAACAGTCTAAATTAGTAGAAACTGTCCAAAAATTCCGAGAATTATTGCAAGACCGTACTTCTGATATCGACCAAATTCAAGCTACTGGTAAACAATTATACGACTGGTTGATTAAGCCTATTGAACCTGAACTTCAAAAAAATCAAGTACAAAACTTGGTTTTATCTCTAGATAGGGTAACACGCTACATTCCTATTAGTGCCTTATTTGATGGTAAAAAATATGTGGTAGAAAATTATACTGTCTCGACAATATTATCTGCTGATTTAACAGATACAAAAGACCGTTTACCATCAGAAAAGCAAAGTACCTTGGTTTTAGGACTGGGTTTATCTGAAGCTAGACCTGGCTTTGGCGCCTTACCCAACGTACCATCAGAATTAGATGCAATTATTCAGCAAAAAGCTACCGATACTAAAGGTATTTACCCTGGTGAAAAATTCCTCAACAATGCTTTTGACTTTCGCGCGTTTAGAAATAATTTACGAGGTCATAAAATAGTACATATGGCTACCCACGCAGTTTTTCAACCTGGAGGTGCTGAGAATTCATTTTTGGTGTTAGGCACTGGCGAAAAATTGACCATTTCCCAGATTAAAACCTTGCAAGACTTAGCAGATGTACATTTAGTTGTTCTCTCTGCTTGCGAAACTGCTGTTGGTGAAAAAGGACAAGATGGAGTGGAAATTAATGCGATGAGTTACTACTTCCTGAATGATGGAGTCAAAGCTGTTTTAGCTTCCCTTTGGCCTGTTAACGATAGCAGTACCAGCGACCTGATGCGCCAATTTTACAGTAATTTAGCTTATAGTTCTCAAATGACTAAGGTTCAAGCTTTACGTCAAGCACAACTTTCATTACTCCATAGTGATAATACTCGCTTTTCACATCCTTATTTTTGGGCGCCGTTTATTTTGACGGGAAATGGATTATAGGCTTTGCAGACCATCAAACAAAATACAAAACCTTTATGGGTTTATCGATTTTTTTTTAACCGAGTAGTAAAGATATCGTGAAAGTTCTAGTATTCGGTAATGTTGATTTCTAATATGGGAAACTAAAAATAAGGGATTCTAGCCCCTGAAGTTTATTTCTCGATTTCCTGTAAGACACTATAATATAGATTTTCTGGAATATGGCGTTTACCAGTTAGCAATAACTGTTTTTCTAACTGCCGATTTTCGTCATTAAAAAATTGAGATTTACCTTGTGATTGGTATTGACAAAGACCTTGATATACCTTGATAAAGTCATCATTAGATTTTAATTTAATGGTAATGCCTCGATATCCTAAATTGTCAGTGAATTGGATTGGTTTAATAATTGGTAAATTTTGAACTTTGGCAATCAATTGTTCAGCTTCTGTATTCGTAATAGTCCAACTTGGGTCTGGTCTACCACTATAGATATTAAGTTCGACCTGACTAGTTGCATTCATGTTACTGACTCGATTATTTATAGGGGTATCATTAAATTTGACTTGTTGAGTATCACAGGAAATAGCTAGTACCTTAGAACTAAATACCACTAATACTACCAATAGTGATAAGCAACTTTGACAGCGTTTTCCAAAATTGTATAGGTAAGCCATAGTTTTATCAGCTCGTAGCCGACCGATGATATACAGTGACTGATATGCGATGGTATGAGCGCTCTTCTACCATCGTAATATTATTACTAGTTTACTTTCATACTCCTAGCAGTGTAGAAGAAACCACAAAATTGAGTGTATGGACCACGGTCACAAGTGCGCGGGTCAGTGATTACTTTCCCACTATTATCAATATTTCTAGCAGCAGTGCCACCAGGTTTGTGTCCCCAAAACTTTTCCGGATGATAGCGATACCAATGATAGTCATGAGAACCATAAAAGTTAGGTGCGTAGACTAAGGCAACTAGATAGCGGGGATATTCGCTTTGGGGAAAACAGTCATAACGCTTATGGGCGCCGTCGCGTAAAGCTGCCTTACTTACTTCCTCACAGTTGATGGTACTGTATATTTGACCACTGCCTCTACCAGGTTGAGCAAAAGTATTAGTCCGTCGATTAGTGGCGTAATTATAGCAGTTGTTTTGAGATTGCACTCCCGATTGATTCCAAAATCCAGGGTTGAATTTGGTAGCATCATATTTACAAATTTTTAAAGGCCGAATAGAGTCAGGATTAACGCTTGGGGTCTTTAGTTGTTTCTCAGAGTCTTCTTTGATTGGGTCTTCAATCTCGTTACCTCTCAATTCTTCAATATTGATGTCAGCCTGTGGTAACTGTAAATTTGGCTCTGGAACTGGTTTAGACGGTAAACCACCACCTTCTAACCAACGTTTGATAACTTCTCTAGCTTTTTCTTCGTTTAAGTAATCACTTTTTAGTACGCGAAATACTTGAGGAAGTTTGTATTTTCTAGCAACTTCGGTCGATTCAAAATCTATGATAAAGCCCCTATATCCCAAACCCTGAAAGCCTTGATTAACATTAACAATTAATCTTTGATTACTGCGTAATTCTTTGAAAATAGCTTGGGCAGCCTCTTCGTCTAGTTGCCAGACAGGATTAGGTAGTCCGGAAAAAATATCTAGCGTAACTTTAATCATCACTGTTATCCTTAATTTATTGAATGTAATTGACTATTGTCAAATTTTTGAGGGCGGAATCTAGGAGTAAAGACTCAATTTTTTCTGTTGCTGCGATTGTCTGGGTAAAATCTGTGCTTGCTGTTGGCAATGCAGCATATTTACTTTTTGTTTCCTGACAGAGTTTAACTAGGGGAATAATAGACACGGTTGCTGCTCCAGCACCTATCAGTTGTAGAAAGCGGCGCCGATTATAATTAAATGATTGCATGTCTTAAAATCTCCGATGAGAGTGTTTTTTACAAATGTCCCGTTGCAAATGCCTATATTTATATTGGAAAGCTCGATTACGCTTTGACAGTACCCTTGTGGGTAATACTCATAAACACAACGCTCTTCATTTTCAACATTTATTAGTCCTTACTTACTTGTAAAGTGTTTATCTAACTATTTATATGTTGGTTCGGTTAGATTTATGCAACGCTCGCCTAAATTTATTACAGCATCAGCATCCACGATGGCGCCCCATACTTGGCACACAGCTTTTTGTCATGCTTCTTAAAGTTTAGTATGCTCTATAGCAACTGTAAGCAGTTTTCTATCGCTTACAACCAACTTCCCACTAAAACATAAGGCGCCGCTGATTATGTTCTGGTGAGAATGCAGCTAGTGGTAAAAATCTTAATTTATATTTAAGATTATTTAGACCTTTTAGTAATTATTAACACTATAAAACTACGACTATGCGTAAAATAATAGAACCAGCCACAGTATTACTTTAACCTTCTTCTACTTCAAAAATACAACTCATGTTCAGTAGCAAAAACTTAGTTGAAGATGCTCAAAAAGCCCTTGAAGCAAGTATTATGTACTATAAAGGGCAAGCAGTAGGAACGATTGCCGCGCGTGATGTGGATGCCCTTGCGCTCAACTATGACCAATGCTTTGTACGTGATTTTGTATCATCAGCACTAGTATTTTTAACAACAGGAAGAGAAGAAATAGTCCGTAATTTCTTGGAAATAACTTTAACGCTACAAAGCCAAGAACGACGAATGGACTGTTTTAAACCAGGACTAGGTTTAATGCCTGCTAGTTTCAAGGTAGAGTTACGTGGTGGTGATGAAGTATTAATTGCCGACTTTGGCGAACATGCTATCGCAAGAGTCACTCCTATTGACTCATGTTTGTGGTGGATGATTTTACTGCGCGCGTATGTAAAGGCAACAGGAGACTTCGCACTTGCCAACCGCAGCGACTTTCAGCATGGGATGCGTTTGATACTGCGTTTATGTTTGGAAACGCGGTTTGATATGTATCCTACACTGTTAGTTCCTGATGGTTCATTTATGATTGACCGTCGTATGGGTGTGTATGGATACCCATTAGAAATTCAAGCCTTATTCTATGCAGCTTTACGGTCGGCAGAAGAATTATTGTTACCCAACGACTCAGATGGTATACGTCAAGCAGTAATTGAACGTCTGGGTCATTTGATGTTTCATATGCGAAGCTATTACTGGCTTGATATGCAACGCTTGAGTGAAATTTATCATTATAAAGGTGAAGAGTTTGGCATCAGCGCCATTAATAAGTTTAATATCTACGCTTCCTCAATACCTGCTTGGTTTATAAATTGGCTTCCCGATGAAGGTGGATATTTTGCCGGAAATATTGGTCCTAGTTTAATAGACTTTCGCTTCTTTACGCTGGGAAACTTAATGTCCGTAATTATTTCGCTAGCAACTAAACAGCAATCGAGTGATATTCTAACTCTCATACAGAACCGTTGGGATGATTTGGTTGGACAGATGCCCATGAAGATTTGTTTCCCCGCAGTTGAAGACCGTGACTGGCAATTATTTACTGGTTTTGACCCCAAAAATGTGCCTTGGTCTTACCATAATGGAGGTAACTGGCCTGTCTTACTATGGTTTTTAGTCGCTGCTGCCATCAAAACAGGTAATATTCAACTTGCAGAAAATGCCATCAAACTTACCGAGCTTCGTTTAGGTAAAGACTCATTCCCCGAATATTATGATGGTAAAAATGGTCGCCTCGTTGGTAAAGAAGCAAGACGTTATCAAACTTGGTCGATAGCTGCCTTTTTACTCTCGAAGCAACTCATCGCAAACCCTGAACATTTGAAATTAATTAGTTTTGATGAGGATGACCGTGCGATGGCATGTGAATTTTAGAAAATGGTAGTAAAATTGGGATAGGTGTAAGACAAAACTGCCGATGAACGAGGTTGAGTAACAAAGATTGTTTATGAAAACACAAGAAATTTTAGAGGTTCTTCCTAATTTGAGCCATGAAGACCGCTTAATTATAGTAGAAGCAGCTTTGAAATTAATTAATCAAGAAAGAAATTTATCGCGCGCAAAGCAAACGCGACAATTACAAACCGCAGCGTTGATGGCTGTTTCAGATTATGCTCCGGGAAGTGAACTACTGGTTTTCTCTGAACTTGATGGTGAGGATTTTTACGATTACCCAGAAGAGGAATTTGAATAAGTAGATAGAGTAGATAAATATTTATGCTCAGAGGCCAAGTTTGGTTGGTTAACCTTAATCCTACAGTAGGTAGGGAAATTAGTAAAACTCGTCCTGCCATTATCGTTAATAATAATGCAGTTGGTATACTACCATTAAAAGTTGTTGTGCCAATAACAGACTGGAAAGACGAGTTTGCAGATAGACTTTGGATGGTTAGGCTTGAACCTTCAGTAGAGAATGGTTTAGCCAAAGTCTCTATCAGTTTCGGAAATTAGATTAATTAGACAGCTAGGCAGCTTTCAGAACTAGAAATTCAGCTAGTATCGCAAGCGTTAGCTATTGTTCTTAGTCTATAAGTATTTATCAGTACTACTCGGTTAAGGTAAAAATACGAAAATTCGTAGGTTGGGTAACACGAGCGTTTCACCCAACCTACAATTATCTTGAAATTTGATATTACTCTTGAAAAACTGTTCAATTGTTAAATATCGATGACTTTGGTTGCTATACTTGATGTAGATATATAAGTAACCAGAAGTAGTTTTAGATATATGAGTAAACGCAAGCGCCAAGAAAGTGTCGAATTGTCTCAAAACTTAGAGGCGCCGAAGTGTGACGACCATTTGGTACACTTAGAAAGCGTGCGCTCTATACAGTCACAAATATTACCAACTGATAAAGCGCAGCAGATGGCAGAAGTATTCAGCTTGCTAGCAGATACAAACCGTCTGCGGCTAATTTCTGCCCTAGCATCACAAGAGTTATGCGTTTGCGACTTAGCAGCAGTGACAAAAATGACCGAATCTGCTATTTGTCATCAACTGCGTTTGTTAAAAGCAATGCGTTTGGTCAACTACCGTCGTGAAGGTCGCAACGTCTATTACAGTTTGGCAGACGGTCATATTGTAACTTTATATACTTCTCTCGCAGAGCATATGGAAGAGAAATAAAATTTAAAGACAATTTTTGTTCGAGGCGCCGTATACTTTATTTTCTAAGAATATGGCTGTTTTGCATTTGATATGTCAGAATTTAATCCCCCTAAATCCCCCTTAATAAGGGGGACTTTAAGAAATCTTCCCTTAAAAACAAGGACTTTAAGAAATGCTCCCTTAAAAACAAATATTCTCAAAAACCTTTTGCCCCCCTTATTAAGGGGGGTTGGGGGGATCATAATCAGTGTTTCACTTATACTTAATCTAACCCCATCCAAAGCCCAAAACCAGGCGCCCACCACAATACAAGCAAAGTCTATCAAACCACCACTGGCGCCAAAAAAACCGCATCAAGAAGTTCGTCACGGTGAAGTTATACGCGATAATTACTTTTGGTTGCGTGATAAAAAAAACCCCGAAGTGTTGAAATATCTCAAAGCAGAGAATGCGTATACAGAAGCTAGGACTGCTAATTTAAAACCTCTACAGAACAAGCTGTACCAAGAAATGCTTTCAAGAGTACAAGAGAATAGAACCAGTGTAGCTGTGAGGGAAGGAAATTATGACTATTACACGCGCTACAAAAAAGGAAAAAATTACGCTATTCATTGTCGCAAGAAGGTTATCACGAATATCGAAGAAGTTTTATTAGATGAAAATGAACTTGCATCTCGTGAAAAGTACTTAAACGTTAGCATGTTCAATGTAAGTAATGACGGTAACTTCCTCGCTTTCGGTATCGATACTAAAGGTGATATTCGTTACAATCTTACAGTGAAAGACTTAAGAACAGGAAAAATACTTACTGATACTGCTAAAAATATCGGTTCCCTAACTTGGGCAAATGATAATACACTTTTTTATATTACCCAAGACCCAGTTACTAACCGTGCTAATACATTATGGCGCCTTAAATTAGGAAGCAAGCCAGAGAAAGTTATCGAAGAGAAGGATGTAGAATTTTTCTCACAAGTTGGTCGCACGAAAGATAAAAAGTATATTTTATACACTGCCAGCAGTAAAGATACTAACGAAACCCATTACCTAGATGCAGCTAGACCTAACGAAAAATTAAAAGTCATCTCGAAACGTGCAAAAGGATACAAATACTCTGTTGAACACCGCAATAACTTCTGGTATATAATCACAAACAAAGGAATAAATAATCAAAGAGTTATTAATAATCGCATTATAACTACTCCTGTTGGTAATTCTAACGGTGCCAATTGGCAAGAATTTATACCACACAATCAAAATGTATTACTTGAAGATATTGATTTGTATCAAGATTTTGCTGTAATATCAGAGAAAATACTTGGTTTAAACCGCTTTATTGTCTATAACTTCCAAACCAAAAAATCGCGTGAAGTAAATTTTCCTGAAAGTGCTTATACAGCAGATTTAGGATTAAACCAAGAAGGAGTCAGCGACACTATACATCAACCGTTTGATTCTAATTCTTTTCGCTATACTTATACTTCCTTAACTTCACCAACAGCTATTTACGAACAATACCTTGCTACAGGCACACAAAAAGTAATCAAGCGTAAAGAAGTTCCTAATTATGATGCTAGTAAATATACTACCGAAAGATTGTGGGCGCCAGCTAGAGACGGTGTAAAAGTACCTTTATCTATAGTTTATCGTAAAGGTATTAAGCGTAATGGTAAGGCGCCTTTGTTAATGTACGGTTACGGTGCATATGGTTTAGGAGAAGAAGCAAGATTTGATAGTAATTTGATTAGCTTGCTCGATAGAGGTGTAATATACGCTATTCCTCATGTACGTGGTGGAAATGAATTAGGCAAGCAGTGGTATGAAGACGGTAAGTTAATGAACAAGAAAAACACTTTCAATGATTTTATTGATAGTGCCGAATATTTAATTAATAACCGTTGGACATCCAAAGACCGTTTACTAATTAGTGGTGCGAGTGCAGGTGGTTTACTTATTGGTGCTGTCGTCAACATGCGTCCAGACCTTTTCAAAGCAGCACATCTTGCTGTTCCCTTCGTAGATATCATGAATACAATGTGGGATGAAAGCTTACCACTAACTACCGAAGAATACCTTGAATGGGGCAACCCACACGAAAAAACTGCTTACGATTATATGCGCGCTTACAGCCCTTATGATAATCTCGCGCGCAAAGCTTACCCTTCAATACTTGTCACCACGAGTATTAACGACAGCCAAGTTGGTTATTGGGAACCCACAAAATATGTAGCTAAATTACGTACCCTCAAAACAGACAATAATCCCTTACTACTAAAAATTAACCTAGAAGCAGGCCATCAAGGCGCCAGTGGTCGTTACGAAGAACTCAAAGATACCGCATTTGAGTACGCTTGGATGCTCTCGCAAGTTGGACTGTAGGATAGCTGACTGCCTGTCCGTCTTAAACTAAAAATTTAATTCTTCATCTTGTGGAACGGGCATCCTGCCCGTTCTAAACGCTCATATAATTTTGGAAATTTCCAAACCTAGCGTTTAAAAAGCTTTCAACAGTCATACGCCTCTCTTGTTGTAACCCTTGTTGTACTCATCGCTCAGTAGCTTGGGCTAAATCTCGTTCATAAATTGGTGATAATTCCATTTTGTAGCCTTTCATGTATATAAAAAAGCCAGCAATTAGTGTTCGCGCTGGCTTGCCTAGCAAAATAGAGAAATATTAACTTTCCGAACTGAATCTAGCTAATAAATCCTCGCGCGAAAGATTAGCAAATTGCAACAAAAGGCTTGAGTACTCACCAGGTAATAAATCAACAATAGGTTGAACAACAGCCATTAACTCTGGGTCTAAATTTCCAAACTTAGCTGTCAACAAGTTTTCAACAGTCATACGCCGCTCTTGTTGTAACCCTTGTTGCACTCCTCGCTCAGTAGCTTCTGCTAAATCTTGTTCATAAATTGGTGATAGTTGCATAATTAATCTGTCATCCTCCTTATTTTTATCTTGTTTAACTTGGATTATTGCCTTTAAGTTACTTAATAAATGCATTGCGGTGTTACGCAAAGGGTCATCAAGAGGTAGTGCTTGTAGTTCGACAATTGCCTGTTGCTGAAATTTACCTCTGCCCAACACCCTTAGCCACAAGGTTTCTCGTGTAGGTGGTAGCTTGTGTATTGCGACAATCACGGTTTTCCAGTGTTCACCACAAAAATAAACGCCCTCCATCCACTCTTCTTTTAGTGTAGCTGAAAACCCTTTGAGTAGAGATTTTGAAGCTGTGGGAGATAAAACCCATAAAAGCGGCAGTTCTGCTTCGACTGCTCTAACAGTTTTGTTTTTTGTTGTTCGCTTGATATCAGCAAAAACATCAAATAACTTGTTGGCACAAACACGAACTCCATCTGGTGTAACAGCATTACGGTAAGGTTCAAAAATTGCTGGTGTCGTCGCAAATCTTCCTAACAACCCAAGAGTTTGTTTCTTTTGGTCATCAACAGGCTCTTCAAGGTTAAGAGTATAATAGACATCTATCTCTTTGATCTCAGTAGCAAGTTTGCCACTGGAGTCAACTTTACCAATTGATGATAACAATACTCTCAAGTAATTTTTGGCAAACTCATCGTAAGGAAACTTAGTCATTAAGATTCTTAGGTAAAAAGTGTTTATTTAAGAGGGTTTTTGATTTACAAATTACTTTATATTCCTTCGTAGAAAAATAAAGTTAAAAGCAGCGATGAAATTTTGCACCCAAATTTTATAAGAGCTAGCGTTCAAAAGAAACTAGCTTGTACTCTTTAATATGGTAGTGATTCTGTTCTATTCCACAAAGCCGGAAATTTCCAATTATTTGTAATCAAACTTAACAATATATCTAACAAGCTGTTTATAGCAATGATAGGCGCCCATCTTTTAAGGTAAATGTCTAATGCCGATATAACGCCCGCACCCGAACATATTAGACATCTCCAAAAATGACGTAGAGACGCGATTAATCGCGTCTCTACCAAGGGTTTCGGGCAACGCATAATTAATTTTTGGAGATGTCTATTGGCGAATGGTAAATCTTCGTTAATGCCGATATAACGCCCGCACCATTCTATGGTGGGGCTATTAATACAAAGCCCACCTGCGTGGGCTATTTTCTTTAGCCCACGTAGGTGGGCTTCGTTCAATTAGCCACACCATAGAATGGTGTGGCGGGTTGGTGGGTGTGGCGGGTTACAATGTGATGTTGGGGTGGTGGGTTACAACATGGCGCCCATTCCCATATACGATGTTGGTATGGCGGGTTGGTTAAATATTCCAAGCCGAATTGTAATTATTATCGCTTGTAACAAAACGCACAGTATAATATATAACATAATAAATACATGTTGTAGCGCGCGATGGCATCAAACTTTGACTTTCTCCGCTCTAATTTCCCAGAACTCCTAAAACACGCATCCGATGCGGAAAGTTTAGTTTATACCGCACCGCGCGCAAGTTGCTTTTATTCTCGCTTCACCCTAGAGCAAGCGGTGCAATGGTTGTATGCTAACGATGCCTATCTACAACTACCATACGACAAAAACCTTGGCGCCCTTATACACGAACAAACGTTTAAGGATAATCTTAAACCAGGCTTATTTCCAAAAATACGCGCGATTCATAAAATGGGTAACATTGCGGCTCATGATGCTAACCCTGTAAATAGTAATGATGCTCTACATCTTGTCGAAGAATTATTCCATTTTTTATATTGGCTATCGCGCTCTTATTCTTCCAATGCCAAAAATCATCCTAATGTAACCTTTGATAAAACCCTAATTCCAACAGCGAAGAAACCAGGGCAAGTAGACTTAACCCAACAACAGCTGCTTTCTCTAGATAAAAAACCTTTGCTTGTTGACCGAATGCGTCAAATAGAAGAGGAACGGGAGAAAAAGACAGAAGCAGAAATTGCAGCACTGAAAGCAAAAATCTCAACCCTCAAGCAACAAAGTTCTTCTGTCCCAGATTCCCATAACTACAACGAAGAAGAAACCCGTCGCTATTTAATAGATGTGCTTCTTAAAGAAGTTGGTTGGAATATTCATCAACCAGAGTGGACAGAGTACGAAGTTGAGGGAATGCCAAATAAAACAGGTAAGGGTTATGTTGATTATGTAATTTGGGGCGCCGATGGTAAACCTTTAGCAATAATCGAAGCTAAACGTACTCGAAAAGACCCTGCTGCTGGTAAACAACAAGCAAAACTTTACGCAGATTGTCTAGAAAAACGTTTTAATCAGCGTCCAATTATTTTTTATAGTAACGGTTATAATCATTGGATCTGGGATGATAAAAATTACCCACCCCGCGAAATTCAAGGTTTTCTTAAGAAAGACGAACTCGAACGCTTAATTTGGCGCCGTCAACATCAAAAACCATTAAGTTCAATAAAAATCAACACTAATATAGTAGAACGTAGTTATCAAATAGAAGCAATTAACCGCATTACCGAGAAATTTGGTAATGAAAAAGGATTAAAAGCGCTGTTGGTAATGGCAACGGGGACGGGGAAAACTCGTACTGCTATCGCTTTGGTTGATGTCCTCAAACGTGCCAACTGGGTAAAACGAGTATTATTTTTAGCAGGTAGAAAGGCTTTACTTATTCAAGCACAGCGCGCGTTTAGAAACTTCCTACCAAATGTGTCAACAATAAATTTGAGTGAAGATGGTAAGGATAATATTGATAATATTGAGGTAGTACTTTCAACTTACCCAACCATTGCTAACCGTATTAATATTAGTGATGAAGGTAATCGAGTTTTTGGTAGTGGTCACTTTGATTTAGTTATCGTTGATGAAGCGCATCGCTCCATATACAAAAAATACCGCGCGCTGTTTGATTACTTTGATGGGTTATTAGTAGGGTTAACAGCAACACCTCGCAAGGAAATAAACCGCGATACTTACCGCATCTTTGATTTAGAACCGGGAGTACCTACCCATGCTTATGAATTATCTGATGCTATCAAGGATGGTTATTTAGTTCCACCCAAAGGTATTAAAACATCGTTTAAGTTTCTGCTTCAGGGGATAAAATACGCTGACCTGAGCAACGAAGAAAAGGAAGAATACGAAGAAAAGTTCCAAGACGATGAAACAGGTGTAGTACCCGATAAAATTGATGCTTCTGCATTAAATGCTTGGTTATTCAATATAAATACAGTAGACCAAGCTCTTGAATTATTAATGGAGTATGGGTTAAAGGTAGATGGTGGTGATCAGCTTGGTAAAACTATAATCTTTGCTCGTAACCACAAACATGCTGAATTCATTATTGAACGTTTTGATAAGAATTATCCTAAATACCAAGGTCAATTTGCCAGAGTTATAGATAGTCAAATTGCTTACGTGCAAAGTCTCCTTGATGATTTCTCTGAACCTAATAAACAGCCAACTATCGCGGTATCTGTAGATATGCTCGATACAGGTGTAGATGTCCCCGAAGTTGTCAATTTAGTATTCTTTAAACCCGTATATTCCCAAGTAAAGTTTAACCAGATGGTAGGACGAGGAACGCGACTATGTAAAGATTTATTTGGCATTGGCGCCGATAAAACTGAATTTTTAGTATTTGACTTATGTAGTAACTTTGAGTTTTTTGACCAGCAACTACCAGAAAAAGAAACCAAACCACCTCAAAGTGTTAACGGGCAGTTATTTAAAGCGCGCGTAAAATTGAGTAATGCTCTCAAAGAACATGGTGGTCAATACAAAACTTTACGGTCAAACCTGCTCGATAACTTACATCAACAAGTTGAGAGCATGTCGCGTAATAACTTTTTAGTACGTCCTCATTTAAAACGAGTTAATGAATTTTCACAGCGCGCGCGATGGGATGCAGTTAGTAATAAAGATATAGAAGCAGTAAATCAATTAGCAGAACTTCCAAATGGTTTAACTGATGAAAGTCCTTTATCTAAACAGTTTGATTTACTCATTTTAAAATTACAGCTTGCAGTTTTATCCCCCCAACAGGATAATAACTTTGTACGGTTACGTGACCAAGTGCGGGACAGTATGCAACGCTTGGAACAAAAGCGCACTGTTCCAATGGTACAAGTACAGTTACCATTAATTGAGGAATTACAAACAGAAACTTGGTGGACTGATGCAACACCAGAAATGTTAGAAACCATTCGGCGCCAGTTACGTGATTTAATCAAATTTATTGACCGTGAAGAGCAAGTTATTGTACATACAGACTTTGTTGATGAACTCGAAGACCTAGACGAGGTTTCTGTACCAACTCACCAAACAGGTTTTAGTCCGCTTCAGTACCGCAAAAAGGTAGAAACATATATTCGTGAAAACCAAAACCACATTGCTATTGCCAAACTAAAACGCAACGTACCGTTAACTTACTCTGATGTAACTGCACTTGAAAAAATGTTATACGGTTCTGTTGTAATCGAAAATAGAGAGCAGTTTCAACAAGTATATGGTGCCGTGAATATCAAAAGCTTTATACGTCAGCTTGTAGGTTTAGACCGCAAAGCTGCAAAACAAGCATTTAACAAGTATCTACAAACTCAAAACTTCAACGCCAACCAAATACGCTTTGTAGAAATGATAATCGATTATCTCACACAAAACGGTGTTATGAACCCTGGACTGCTTTATGAGGCGCCGTTTACTGATTTACACCAAGATGGTTTAGATGGTGTGTTTAGTAACGATAATGATATTAATGAAATTATTGAAATTGTAACCCAGTTTAACAAGAATGCTGACGTGAAGTTTGGCGCCGCGTGATGTAGGTATTTGTTAGATACAGAAAAGATAAGGTAATAAGTTTGCCATGTCTATTAAACGCAACGAAACGGATTGTAATTTAAGGTAAAATTGTGGGCACCGTTAAAGTAAAGCACCTCGGGCGAAGTTCATAAGGATGATAGTTAAAAATTGCACATCGGCTACTTTTTCAATAGGTAGAGGAAAAATGTCCCACCTACTAAAGCAGTCATTACACCCACAGGTAACTCTTGGGGTCGCACAATCAAACGGGCTGCAAGGTCAGATAATAGCAATAAAATTCCTCCTAGTATCGCTGAAGTGGGTAAAATCCAACGATAATCATGTCTAACAAGTTTACGAGCAATATGGGGAACTATCAAACCAACAAAACTAATCGGTCCAGCGACTGCAACTGCGCTTCCAGCCAGTAACACTACTGTTATTACA
>NZ_JBXXZH010000188.1:0-14179 GCF_059640475.1 Calothrix sp. CBUCES-K 9914 | reverse complement strand
AAGCTAAGCAGAACCGGCCGTGCGGGTGCCAACCCTGCAGACTCTGCATGTCTCAAGTGCATGCTGTACATGCATGGTTGAGTGAGCAGGCTATGCCAGCGATGGCTGCGATGGACGGTTCTTGAGTTGTGCGTTCACTGCAAATTGGTTGCAGCTGGGTTGTCTGCAACGCGATACGTTTGCAGTGATCATGCCACCAGTGAAAGTTTCCTGCTACTGCTGAAAATGTACCCTGCCTGACATGCTACAAGTGAAGGCACAACCGGAACCCACCACGGCTGAACACAAGAGTGCGCACCAAAAAACAGGAGTCTGTGCAACAGTTACAAGAAGGCCCAGCACAAGTTTGTGAGTACCACCGAGTTCCTTGCCATCGCTGCATCCACACACACAAGACCGGCGGCGACACAGAAAAGCCGCCAAAAAGCACCAAACACATACATACACAGTCTGCCAACGCTGCCAAGCACGTCAAGTGCAGCATCACAGGCATCAACAGTTGCTGGCCAGCAACTGTCAAAAACAATGCCAGAGTTGCATGCACAACTAGCAATGTGGCGACTGACATCAAAAGTGCACTCCACTAATGCACACCAGCTGCACAAGCTGCCGTGCTATGCCGGCAATCCAGTGCTGCTCCACCTAAACCAGATTTTGCTGCAAATGCTTGTGGCAATACTTGACGAACACGGTTTAAGGTGTCGTTAGCAAAGATAGGAATAACTACAACGTAACGGTTGTTGTTTTGCGGTGGTTGTCCAATTGGATTTTGATTACTATTTAAACCTAGTGCTTGCCAAGTATTAAAATCGACAAACCCAGTTGACGATAGTCCTCGCGCGCTTTGGAATTGTGCAACCGCATCTCTAGTTGCTGGACCATAGTATCCATCTATGTTACCTCTGAAAACTCCCCATTCCTGCAAGCGTTGCTGTACAAGAATTACGCGCTGACTGCGTTCTCCAAGACAAATCTCACCACGCGCAGAGTTACAATCATTACCAGGATTTGTATTACCACCACCAAGAGCTTGAGAAATTAATGCTAAGGTTTGCGAGTCAGCGATACCGTTGGGAATAATACCATTGTTACGTTGAAAGTTGGCGACAGCATCGCGCGTTGTCGAGCCAAAATAACCTGTAGGGTTAACAGGGAAAAAACCCAGCTGTCGTAAATCTTCTTGTAGTTTTCTAACAAGATATCCTTGGTCACCAGTATTTAAAGCACCAGGTAAGCTATCTCCTCCAACACCACTCTCAGCTCCACCACCGAAGTTACCAGCATTACGAATAGCTTGAAGAGTTCCATAACCGACTACTCCATCAGCACGTAAACCGTTTGCCTGTTGAAAACGAATTACAGCTTGTCGGGTTTGGTCACCAAAAACACCATTTATTGGTCCGTTATAAAATCTTAAACGCGACAAATTGCTTTGCAAGTTACTCACAGCTTGTCCACGACTACCAAAACTTAATCCCCCACTTCCGCTGCTACTACCACCTGTACTACGATTACATCGTGAGCGTAATAATTGCTGTGTTCTTGGACCTATCGAACCAACTGCGGGTAGTCCGTTCGCGCGTTGAAAACGGGTAACTGCACTTTGAGTTAGTGGTCCGAAATTACCTGTGACTGCCCCATTGAAGTAACCCAACTGCTTTAAACATTGTTGAGCGCTTCGCACTTCACCGCTCGATGCTGCTAAACTTTGGGAAGCTATGCTAACAACGAACAGTGACAGCATTACTGGTAAAAACCGCATCATTGCATTGAAAGAAAGTTTACCCTTGTTCCAAAATGCTACGACTCGAATATTTGTTACCTCAACTTCTTCAGGCGCCTCGTAAGCTGAAGCTAGATGCAGATAAGCAGTATTTTCCATTGTTTCACCAAATTACCTTACAATTTTTTTCGGTTAAAGAAATTACCTGTTGTGGTATGTACCCTACAGGTGTTACTAGTATTCCGGTTTATATCGGAGTGGTGAGGTCGCACGAGTTACGTTTAATAAATAGAATCACGTTGACTTAGTAGTTTTCCGGTATTCTACTCAAAATTTTGCTACATCCAGCCTATCCACCACAGAAAATCAAAAATATCAGAAATTTAAGCTTTTCAAACGTTCTTACCCCCAAAAGCACCTAACTCGACACAAACCCACTACAAATGGAAATATACCACTCGCGTTCGTTATATGCGTCACTTTTTGTGCAATTTCCTTTCTTAAATCAATATAAATAGCCACCTACCTATATCTCTATATTTTAAATGATTACACTGTTTATTGCTGAGAATTAATGGTTACTTTATATACATTAAAAATACTTAAAGATGGTTCAATTAAAAAATGTCCACCATTGGTAAACATTTAGTGGTCTGTGTCAATAGTTTTGGTGTGTTGGTGCCTGCCATTACGAGATGGTAGGGTGTGTAACGCTACGAAAAAATTCCACTCAATATGAAGAGACTTGTGGCGTCACGCACCGACACTCTGGATGGTGCGTCAAAGCACATGATTTTTCGTTTTGTTGAAGATTGTAATAGCTTCTCAGCACCCTACACCCAACCTACTTAAGCCAAGGATACTTCTTTGTCACTACTTTGAGTTGATACATTGACTTTATCGAGTATGGATAGGATTTCTTGTTCAAACGCTACTTGCGCGCGGTTGGTTTTACCACCGATATACAACCGACCGTCTTTCTGTAAAGCCCAAACTTGCGAGTGTGAGAAATAGCTCATTGCCACACCTGCCATTAATATGGCAAACCCGCTATAAACGATTGGAATACCTGGGTCTGCTTTGATTTGTAAGCCTGTACTACCAATTACATCTAGTAATCTTAATGTTACACCGTTTATTTGGGTAGACATACCAGTTCGCAGAGTATTGGAGAGTTGACCTTTACTGTCGTAAATTAAAACCATCCCTTGTAGGTCTTTGGCAAGTAAAGATACACCTTCGCTTAAGTCGGGTTTTGTAGGAATCCATGTACCCCAAATTCTACCTTTACCTTTGGTATCGAGTGGCGCCATAGGTAACTGGAATATTGGGCTATTATTAACGCGAACGCGAACTGCGGCAATACCCCAGTCAGTTTGGTAAAGAGTTACTCCTTTATGACGTAAAGGTTTGTTGACATATATAGTTTGATTATCGACTTCTTTACCTTGAGCATCTAATACTGACATCTTCGAGTAAAATTGGTCGATACCACCTGAAGGTGTATAGTCGATCCAAAAGCGGTCAACATGCACAGACCAATCTTTAGGCACTTGTGATGCTGCAAAGGGACCCGCATCAATAATATTTTTGATTTGGAACGTTTCACCGCTTGGCACCATTTCCTGTGCAACGAACCCAGTCATGGCGCCGAAAATAGAACCAAGTAAAGTTACTACAATACCTATGTGAACGATAATCGGGCCAATACGACCAACAATACCTTTGCGCGCGTAAAGTGTATTATCCTGTTGAAAGACTTTATATTTCTGATTTTGTAAAATATCGGGCAGTGAGTCTAACGAAGCATTATCAAATTCTGCGCTTAAAGCAAGTTTCTGAAACTGTTGAGGTCTTTCATAAAATTTCCATTTACGCGCGGACTTTAAAGCAGGTAGCTGACGGGTAAATGTACAAGCTGTTAGACTAGTGCCAAATAATATAAGTAGCGCTAAGAACCACCATGTACGGTAAACATGGTCTAAACCTATGAAAAGTAATACTTTCCAACTTAGGAATCCAAATAAAGCTGGATGCTCTGGATAATTTGCTTGGTAAAATTCTAATGATTGACCTTGTTCTATAACAGTGCCAAGGATACTAAACCCTGCTATTACAAGTAGCATCACAATGGCGAGTCTTAAATCTGTCAGTATTGGTAATAAATCTTGTCGTAGGGAACGCTTAAGAAGAGAAAACCAATTAAGTTCTTTTTCAGTTGTATTATCAGCAGTCATTGGAGTTTATATAAGCGACTATGCTAAATGGGAATTCGAGAAAGTAAAGAAAATACGCCAAACGCTACTAAAAGTACACCACTGACAGGATTTATCCAACCTGACCAGCGACGCAGTTCGAGTATCTTTTTTATAGAAGCAGTAAATGTACCAGCTAAAATTAACGGCGCCACATAACCTAATGTATAGGAGAGTAATAATACTCCACCCATAAACAAATCTTGTTGCTTTGCTACCCACCCTAGTAAACTTACTAAAACTGGAGTACTACAAGGAGAAGCAACTAATCCGAAACTGAGACCAATACAATACGCGCGTACACCTTGAGGCAAATCTTGAGAAATCCAATCTGTACCACCAAAAGATGGTAGTTGTAAAGGTAAAGCTTCGAGGAGGTTTAACCCCATTAAAATAGCAATAATGCTAACAATGATTGGTAAACCGATTCCAATTTGACCGTATACTCTCCCAAAACCTGCAGCAAATATACCTAAACCAGCAAGTGTAGTTGCCAAACCTAGAGAAAACCAAGTTGACTGAGAAAAAGCTTGAAAACGAGTTTTAGTTTCGTATCCACCAATATAACCGATTGTAATTGGCAGCATTGATAGCATACAAGGTGTAAGACTGGTAAGCAGTCCAGCTAAAAATATTACACCAATACTGATAATACTCAAATGCGTAAGTTGGCTAGCGACAATACCGTTAGCAAAGCGTTCGAGTTGGTAGAGTTGGGTTGAGAGAGTTTCCAGCATAGGTGTTGATAAATTTAGAATGCTTACTCTGCTTGCATTCTAACGTGGAACGAGCAGAAAAAGCCCGTTTAACTTTAGGATGTCATTAGGCAATCAATAATATCTAAATAGAAGTGGCTAAATGTAAATTGTGGTTTGTGTTTGTTATTTAGAAGCTCGAATGCGGATCAATACGCCCAATACCGATTGAGAGTAGTTTCAATTTAACTGTTTCAGCCTCCTCACCACAGTAATAATACTTTCTGTGCCGTAGGTCAGCTATGTAAAAACCAAGCCTTCCACCATTAATGCGGAAAAGTTCAACAGCTACTTGTTGCTCGTTGATTCCATACAGAGCTTCAATATCATTGATATCGACAACGTGCTTATAAGTTACAAACGGTTTTAACGCTTTGAACAGCCATCCTTGGGCTTTTTTTTCGATAATCCGAATATAATCAGGGTGGACAACATTTGAATCAATCATTTTGTTATTATCCATATAAGAAAGCCCCAAGATCGATTTGGGGCAAAAATAAACTTACTACGAGGTTACGAGTCAGATTCGCTGTCTTTCTCGTCTTCGTCCTCTACGGAATGCGCGTTTGGTATGTAGGACAGGGCAATGAAAGGTGCCCATCTCATAAGACTTATAATTTTATTACTACGAAAATAATTCAGTAACTGCGATGCTAAAGCCTTGTAAAATAGTTTGAGTAGTAAGTGTTTCTCC
Organism: Calothrix sp. CBUCES-K 9914; assembly: GCF_059640475.1. Taxonomy (NCBI): domain Bacteria; kingdom Bacillati; phylum Cyanobacteriota; class Cyanophyceae; order Nostocales; family Calotrichaceae; genus Calothrix; species Calothrix sp. CBUCES-K 9914. Next base: position 8,752 of record NZ_JBXXZH010000188.1, on the reverse strand, counting down.
AATAGTTAATAATAAATGCTTGTCTTTGGTAAGAATAATAATCCATTGATTTTCAGGATATATTAGCCATACTTCTTGACAACCGGATTCTAAATATTCTTTAGCTTTTGCAAATAACTCTTCAGCACTATCATCAGGAGAGGCAATTTCTGCAATGAATGGAAAACTTTGTGGTAAAAAATCAGCGTTACCGTATTGCGCGACTAAATCTTTATCTAAGTAAGCTACATCAGGACGACGACCTTGTTTATTCGTGCGGCAAAGCGCTTCGGTATATACTTCTCCACCTTGACCACTAGAGAGCATGTAGTTTCTCCAGTAGTAACTAACGCGCGCTTGAATTTTGCTATGTAACAACGTCATTCCAGTTTTCTCGATTATTTGTCCATCAACCCACTCTGCATTTTTTAAGGGATTATTAAGAAACTCTTCAAGGGAAGTTGCTATTGGGTATGTTATCGTTTCTTGTTGTTGAAAATAAATTACCATTATTCGTTCCCCAAGAATGTAACCAAGTTTGTATATCAAGAGCATATAGCACATCAAGTTTTGCCTTTAGTTCTGGTGCCAATCCAATAATTACAACTTCACTTTCGGATATACAATACTTCCAGCTTTAACGACCATTGTAGCTTAACATTATAATTATTGGCACCCGAAAAAGTAGAGACTAAACATGTTTAGTCTCTACTGCACGTATTTGGTGAACAAATCAAGCTGCTTCGAGTAAAGGTTGAGCGAGATATTTTCCTTTTGCTATAACTCCTGGTAATGCGAAGAAATATCCTCCTCCAATTGGTTTAATGTATTCTTCAAGAGGTTCACCGTTGAGACGATTTTGGACTGTGATAAATCCTTTTTCTAAGTTTGCTTGAAAACATACAAATAATAAACCCATATCTAATTGTCCAGACTTATCGAACCCGCGCGAGTAATTAAAACCACGTCTTAGTATCAAACCTAACTCTGATTCACGAGGGTTTGCAAGCCGAATATGAGCATCTAATGGAATTTGTTTGCCTTTTTTGTCTTCGTAATACTTAGGAATATCATGTTCGTTTTTCATCCCTAATGGGGCGCCTGTTGCTTTGTTACGTCCTATAATTGTTTGCTGTTCTTGTAAGGGTGTTCTATCCCAACGTTCAACAAAGTTACGAATTACCCGTACAACTTGATAAGTTCCTCCTGCTGTCCATCTTGTTTCAGAGGTTTTTGCTTGCGTCCAAATTACCCTATCGATTAAATCACTATTGCTGACGTTGAGGTTTGCTGTACCGTCTTTGAAACCTAGCAAGTTTCGCACGGTATCTTTACCCAATTTTTTTAGTGTATGAGGTGGTAAAAATCCGTCGATTTTCCAGCGTAAGGATAGTAAACTGGGCATGTTTTTGAGAATGTCACGCAGAGCATGAATATTTGTTTCTGCGGTGTTAGAACAAAATTGTAGTAATAAGTCTCCATGACATAAACTTGGGTCAAGTGCATCGTTAGGAAAACTCGCCATTGTACTTAAATATTTTGGTTTAAGATTACTCAAACCATAGCGATTATCAAATAATGAGGCGCCAACTGCTGCTGTAACGGTAAGGTTATCAGGAAAAACTTTTGTACCCAATACACCTGAGTCAGATGGAGGAAACTTTGGATCAACAGGATGAGGATTTCCTCCTGACATTAAAAATTCTATTCTTGCACTTAAGGTTTGAAATAGCCGTGCTAAGTCTTGTTTATTGCTAGCTGTTACATCAAATGCTGCTATTAATGCTGCTGCAGGAGCAGGTGTGATAATTCCCGCTTGGTGAACACCAAAGAAAGCTTGCTTTTGGTCGGTTGTTTCTTCTTCACTCGCAACAAATGCACGAAAACCTAATGTTGTCAACGCCGCCACTCCACCTGCCGCTGCCATACCAATTAATAAGTCACGACGACCTAGACGAGGTGTAATACGAATTCGTCCTTGTGCATTAAATGTCATTATTAATACTCCTAAACATGTATAAATGTGCAGTAGAGACCGTATTAATCCGGTCTCTACACGGAGGGAAATTTGGAGGTAGTTTACTCAACACCAAGGGTTCCGCGCAGTTGAGAAAGGTCTTCTGCTAGTGCTGTGATGGAAGCTTTCATGTCTTTTTTGTCAGTATCAGTAATTTTGTCGTAGGTAACAAAACCACCATCTGCTGATTTATATTTGGCAAGAGATGAATTGACTTTGGTAAAGTTATCGTCTACTCGTTTAACTAGCTCTGGGTTTGCTTTTTCTACAAGTGGATGTAGTAATGCAACTATTTTTTGCGAACCTTCGATATTCGAGTTGAAGTCCCATAAATCAGTATGGCTATAACGGTCTTCTTCACCTGATATTTTAGTCTTTGCGACTTCTTCGATTAACTCTGCGGCGCCACCAACCATGTTTTTTGGTTCAATAGTCAGTTCTTTAATTCGCTTTTGCAGTGTTAGAGTATCTTGCATTAGTTTTTCTGCAACAGGTTTCATGTCTTTGGTAGTGTTGTTCTGGAATAGCGCTAATTCCAAACGGTGGAAACCTGTAAATTGCGGGTCTGCTTCTTTCTTCTCGAAGTCATCCGCGCGTGAGTCCATGCTTTTATCTAAATCAGAGAATAATTCAGCAATAGGTTCTGAGCGTTCCCAATGAACATGAGCAGGTGCATAAAGTTTTTTGGCTTTTTCTACATCACCTGCTATTACTGCGTCGGTGAAAGCTTTCGTTTTAGGAACCATCTGGTCAATTTCATTCGTGACGTAGACTTTATATTCAGCTATGGCGCCTACTAATTTTCCGGTGTCTGGTTTTGCTGCTTGTGTACCACTACTAGCTGCCACGGTTAATTTACCCAGAGGATTACTGCGTAAACCACAAGCCATCTGATATTCACCTGCATCAAGATTTGCCTTGAGCTTCTGTACAAAGTTAGGAGCAATATTTTCTCGTTCCTCAATCACTTTTACTCCTTGCAGAATCTCCCACTCTAATGGTTGACTACTTTTATTCGTGATTACAAAAGAGTTATAACCAGGTTTGACGCTAACTTGGTTTGGTTCACAACCTTTATTCGTAATTGTGATTGGCGTTTCCGCAATTTTAGTATCGCTGACTGCTTGAACTTTAGGTGTATTACTGTACTCTTTAGAATTTGCTTTTGTATTACTACAGCTTGTAGTACTCAAAGCAATTAAGCATATTGATGAAAATGATAACCATCGTAGACAATATTTGAACTGACTAGCCATAATCTATTTTCTCCCTGTGTTACTAAAAAATGCTTTATTGTTGTCTAAGTGTATTTTTTCGAGTATTCGTTCCAACAAAAAATAACAGCATTGTCGGTACTAAATAACCAAAATAAGCAATTATTTCACTCATAGAAGGTGTATCATTGTAACCAAATATACCTGCTAATATTGAACCAATTACACTGTGTTTTGGTAATGATTGAGTAGCATCAAATACAACATCTTGCAGTGAATTCCAAAGTCCAGCTTCGTGAAACGCGCGCACCGAACTAGCGAGTAAACCTGCTGCGACCAAAATAATAAATGCACCCGTCCATTTAAATAGGCGCCTGAGATTAACACGAATACCACCTTGATAAATACCAACTCCAACTGCAATAGCAGCTAAATATCCCAGCACTGCACCCAGAGGTACACCAAATCCTAAATTTTGCTGAAAGCTAGCAAGCAGAAATACAACTGTTTCTAAACCCTCACGCAGTACTGCAAAGAATGACATGCCCACTAGCGCTAAACCCCATTTATCACCTTGGGAAATAGCTGTCTCAATTTGTGATTGCAACTCACTTTTTATCGAACGCGCGGCGCGTCGCATCCAAAATACCATCCAAGTAAGCACACCAACTGCAATGCTTGAAATTATACCTGCGAATAATTCCTGCTGTTTTTGGGGAAAATCGCCGCTAGTAACTTGCAAAAAGACTCCTAAGCCAAGGCATAACAAGCTAGCAAGAATAACGCCAACCCAAACTGCTTTCATTAAATGGGTACGTCCTGTCTGCCGCAGGTAACTTGCGATTATTCCCACAATCAGCGCTGCTTCCACCCCTTCTCGAAACATAATCAGAAAGGTAGCGAGCATACTGGCTCCTATTGATAATTTATTTAATTTATTGACTCTTATAATTCAAGCGCTATTTGCGAGTGAATAACAATAAGCAATTATTAAAAAATTATAAAATTTACTCTAAATCTGTCTAAAAATACAGGCAGCTTTTTGAAAATAAAAGTTATGTAATCTAGTTTTTATATTTGTAAAAACCAAAAAAGATTAATTATCTTTTGTTAAGAAATGTCACAAGCAACAGATGCAACGGATAAATTACTGAACGCACATGCATTGCATCCGTTACATCCGTTGCCAATTATTACCGTGAAGTGGTAATGCGTCTGCGTCTTTTACTTTGGACTAGTTCTGGGTTTATAGGTACTACTTCAGCTTCGTTGCTTTCACGCGCGACGCGAACTAGTATTGCAGCAGAAAGTAAACTAGCTACCATTGAATTACCACCGTAACTAAATAGTGGTAAAGGTAAACCAGTAGTTGGTAAGGCACCTGTAGTTACACCAATATGTAGTAATGATTGTCCAACCATGACGACAGTAATACCAATTGCAATCAGTCGGTAAATAGAGTTAGTTGCTTTGAATGCAACAATTAAACCGAGAGTAGCGTATATTGCTAGCAGTGATAGTAGTACCATACAGCCAGTAAAGCCGAATTCTTCAGCGAAGACAGAAAATATAAAGTCGGTGTCTTGAATAGGTAGATAAAATAGTTTTTGCTGGGACAGCCCATACCCTGTTCCATATTGTCCACCGGAACCAACTGCAAGTAAACTTTGTACAAGCTGATAACCGTTACCCGTCGCATCTGCCCAAGGGTTGATAAAAGACATAACCCGTTTACGTTGGTATTCACGGATGCTGATGCTTAATGTTGCTAGTACAATTCCACCTAGTGCAGTACTTCCCAAATATTTATACGGTAGTCCGGCGCCAAGCGCAACTAACCAAATAGTCATTCCGCATAACGCAGCAGTACTTAGGTTTGGCTGGCCAAGTATACCTAAAACAATCAAGCCAAACACACCAAGCCAGGTAAACCTAACACGCCATGTTAGTTTATCCCACTGTCCAAATAACCACGCGCTTTGAATCACTAAAAACGGTTTAATTAATTCAGAGGGTTGAATTGGAATTGGACCAAGTAACCTACGTGCGGCGCCTAAGTCACTTTTACCTAGTCCGGGAATTAAAGTGACAAAGATTAGCAACAACATTATGAAAATAAACCAGTGGGAGATACCAGTTATCTTTCTAACTGGCATATTTACAATAATGTTAAATCCTAATATACCAACTACTACCCAAATTAGTTGGCGCTTAAAGTAATACAATCCATCTTGGTAGCGTGCGTCTGCTACTGGGTAAGACGCACTAAACAAAACAGCTAGTCCAACAAACAGCCAAACCATAGTCAGCCAGCGCAGTAAACGCGCTTCAAGTGCCCAACTGTTTACGGAGTCATCTAAAAATGGTATCAGGCGACGAATTATCTTCACTATCGGTACACTGGGTGAAGTTTGTAAGTATAAACAAGAAACGATATTACTCGATTCAACCCAAATTTACCCATAATTCTATAAATTAGTTATACACTGTATTTTTATATACATTTTTATAATCTTCCTTACTTATTAAACTACAAAAATATAATCTTCATTTTTTGGAATGGGCATCCTTGCTCGTTCCTTTCCATTAGGGAACTAATTTTCAGTACTTATATACTTATATTAATTTGAAACTGATAAATATACAGGCGCCTATGAGTGCAAGTTTTTGTTAGAAATACACGGGCAGGGATGCCCGTTCCACAAGACAATAAAAAAGAGGTCTAAAGTGACCTCTTTTGTAACTCCCGATATTAATTTGTTGTTTGAGAGTAAATATATTGTGAGTTATGCAAGACCGGTGTTTAAACCTTGTTTGCCAGTAGCAAGTTCGACTTTAACGATTTTGCCACCCATTTTTTGGATGCGTTGCTGCTCTTTGAACCAGTTTTCGTAAGGAACTAGTTTTGTGAAGAATGTATTTTGAAGTTCGCGTTGAGTTCTAATCCGGGTTTGGCTAGGTACACAAGCAGTAACTTTAAACATCCGCATGGTGATAAGTCTCCTGTATTGAAGTGGAATATCTTTTTTATTTCAAAAATATGAGTGTTGAATATTTGCCTACTCACTGCAAGACTGGAAATCAATCATCAATACTAGACTGCCAAAACTCATTAATCTAAAACTTACTCAATGTCTAAGTCACTTTATGTCTAGTTTTTCTATCCACTCAGCACTCAGCACTCAGCACTTTCTACTCAATAAGCTCTCAGCCTTCTAGCACTCACAACTGATTCCCAGCCCTTTTTATCACGCAGCTAAATTATAAGTGAAGCGCGCGTTACTACTCTTAGCTCAAGCCAGAGCTGATGTAGTCTAAGTAAACGCCCATTTCTTTACCAGCGTCAGGACCTACCAAGCTAGCAGTCACTTCTTTGATTGATTGGATAGCTTGTACGGTAGCACCTACAGGTACGCCTAATGAGTTATAGGTTTCTTTCAAACCGTTAAGTACACGCTCATCTAAGATAGATGGGTCACCAGCTAACATTGCGTATGTAGCGTAACGGAGGTAGTAGTCTAAGTCGCGGATGCAAGCAGCATAACGACGTGTGGTGTACATGTTACCACCAGGACGGGTGATATCTGAGTACAACAAGGATTTAGCAACAGCTTCTTTTACGATTGCAGCTGCGTTTGCGCTGATGGTGGTAGCTGCACGAACGCGAAGTTCGCCTGTTGCAAAGTAACCTTTGAGTTTGTCGATAGCAGATGAATCAAGGTATTTGCCTTGAACGTCTGAAGAATTGATTACTGAGGTAATTGCGTCTTGCATGTTGTTAATTTCCTTATTTCCAACCGTATTGCAATAATCCGGCGCCGTTCTTTTTAATCAAATCGAGTCAAAGTTTGGAATTAATCTTTAGGAGATTAATGATAACTATGACATAGCACCAATTACGTAGTCGAAGTAAGCGCCAGCTTCACTAGCATCTTCACCTGACACAAGTCCAGTTGCAACGCTCTTCATTGCAGCAACACCAGCAACAACGGCGTCAATGGGAGTACCAAGTGACTTGTACATTTCGCGTACACCAACGATACCGATTTCTTCGATAGGTGTTACATCACCAGAAACGATTCCGTAGGTGACTAAGCGCAAGTAGTAGTCAAGGTCGCGTAAGCAGGTAGCAGTCATTTCTTGACCGTATGCGTTTCCACCAGGAGAAACTACGTCAGGACGCTTTTGGAATAACTGGTCGCCAGCTTGCTTAACGATACGCTCGCGGTTGTCGGTCAATGCTTGAGCGATACGTAGGCGCTTTTCTCCGCTGGTGACGAAGGACTTGATACGATCCAATTCGCCAGGGCTAAGATAGCGCGCTTCTGCGTCTGCATTCACGATGGACTTCGTGACGATACTCATTTTTTGGATTCCTCCAATACTAGGTAAAACCAGATTTACGAGTTACTGGCACTGTTACAACGGTCGTGAGCTTTCACGTGCGTAAATTCATCTACACAAGCGTTCAACTCAACTACCCCTTATGGATTATTTTCAGGCATTTTGTTGAGTATTTATGACTGTCCTTAACACTTTGTAATATTTGCTTTCAGATTTGAATTTGTACACGTTTTGTGGTAAAGGGACTGAAAGGTGTGTTAAAAGACGTTTTGATACTCAGCAAATGATACTCAGCAAAAAAATGGGCTGCTGCCTGGTGGAGGGCAAACAGCCTATTTTGATCCCCCAACCCCCTTTAATAAGGGGGGCTAAGAGAAGGAGTAATTATTCGGCTTTGATGCTGCCTAGGTAGTTACCAGTTTTTAATGAGGGTACGCGCTGGTAGGGAACAACGTCTTCACCAAAGTACTGGGCGTATTCTGTTGAGTCTATGAGGGCGTTAACTGTAGCAACTACGCCGTTATCGTTCAATATTTGGTTATATTGATTGATTTCAGCAATTGTTGCGGGTGTACGTCCCATTAGGTGACGGAACAACAGTTCCACTACTTTGTTTTGTGGGAAGGTTGTACAGAAGCGGTTATTGTAGCTATCAGAACAAGCTAAACTACGGACGAATTCACGTACTGATATTTCGCCCTTTTCAAGTTTGGCTTCCAAATCGTAATTGCGGAACTTTTCAGGAATTTCAACGCTGTTGATATCCATCACTTGCGTGTAGATAGCATTTACAACTGTTGTAAATTCATCTGTTAATCCAGCTTGACTGGCGCCTGCTTTAAAGCGGTAAATACGAATATTCTGACGACGCGCGCTTACAAGGGAAGCAGGAGTAACTGTACGAGCAACACCGCTATAAACGGGTTCTGCTTGTCTCCGTTCTTTTGCCGCCAAATCTGCAATTGCTTTACCTGTCAGTGGCAGGGTTGACACTTCCAATTTTGAGGTAGTTGGCTCAAAGCTTGGAACAACTACATCGTTATTTTGCTTTGTAAGTTGGTTATACAACCGCTCAGTGTTCGGGAAGTTTGCAGCAGGTAAAGTTGGGAAGCGACGGTACGGTACAGTATCTTCTCCAAATACATCTTGGTATTCAACGGTGTTTAACAGTGCGCTAATAAACGCTTTGATACCTTGC
>NZ_JBXXZH010000187.1:0-18817 GCF_059640475.1 Calothrix sp. CBUCES-K 9914 | reverse complement strand
GGAAACCCGTCGCATATTGTTTACAATCACTGCTGTCATCCACATGTTGCTTCTTTAATTAGAAGTAGATGTCATGGAAACTTGGTGGTACTTCTCTCAACTTCTGCCAGAGTTGAGCAGTTGTTGCTTCTTTAATTAGAAGTAGATGTCATGGAAACAACACTATGACTCGACGGGAAATGCTGGCGACGTTTGTTGCTTCTTTAATTAGAAGTAGATGTCATGGAAACGTAAACATCAGTAGTTCGTCTGACCGTGTAAGTTTAAAGCCAAATACGAGTAAGGTTGATAAAAATAGTATTACGGTTCGTCATCCAATTAGTGGACAGGAACAAGTCATTTCGACTAAATTTGATTTGACTAAGTTGGATATTAGTCGTATTCAAGATGAAGAAGATGTGGAAAAGGTCTTTTGGTGGTTTTGGCGCCATTTTCCAGAACTGTTAGCTTGTCAAGATTCTGAGAATGCTTTGTTGATTCCTACTCATCGCATTTTACCTGATTGTCCGCTTCATAGTTATCAAAGTACTGTTTCTGCTTTGGCTGGCGCCATGTTTACAGATGCAACGCAGACTCAGAATAATTCTCCTTATTTGCTGTTGTTTACTTTTTCTCCTGTACAGGAGTTTATTAAGTCGTCGCGAAAGTTTTTAGATTTTTGGTCTGGTTCGTATTTACTACATTACTTTAGCGCTTTTCTTTGTTTTGAAATCGCTAAGATATACGGTGCCGATGCTGTTATTACTCCTTCGTTATGGAGTCAAGAAATTATTGATGCTTTTTTGGTCAAGAAGTATCCTAGTTTTAAGGTGGAGTATAATAATCAAGACCCTGCTAATAAGTTTTCAAATCCGCTATCTCAAAGTTTGAGTACGGCAGGTTTTCCTAATGTTATTACTGCTGTTGTTCCTAGTCAAAATGATGCTGTTGATTTGGGTAAAAAGCTCAAAGAAAGTCTTAATGATAAATGGTTAGAGGTTAGTCAGCAAGTTCGTAAGCAAGTTAAACAAAAAGTGATTGATTTGTTGAAAGATGAAGCTGACATTGATAAAATTTGGAGTAAAATTTTTGACGAGTTTCCTTCAACGCACGAAGAACAGTTGAAAAAAGAATTAAGGCAGTTGCATCAAGGTGGTTGTTGGGAATGGAATCAACTTTGGGATGCTCAAATAAAAAATACTTGGGAAACTTATTTTGTTGCTGTTCCACTTGGTAATCCTCAACATCCTTTGGAGATTAATACTAAAGATATAAATATACGCGATAAATGGAAAGATTTACAAAACCAAATTGCACAACCTAATCCCAATATTAAATTACCTACTGAAGCTGAGTTAAATTCTTTTGACTCGTTTAATGTTGGTACTTGGTGGGGAAGTTTGCAAGGGCGCCTGGGTACTGCTATTCAAGCTATAAAAAATACCCGTGCTTGGCAAATTCCTGTGGCGCCGGGTGAACGTTCGACTTTATCGGGTCAATATAGCGCACTGCATCCAAGGTTTATTTACCACCAACAGTTTAAAAACGGGTTTGGTGTTACTTCTGAGTCGCTGCGGTTGTTTTGGCGCCTGATGTCGCTTGCATATCCAGGTTTATTCAATGGTTCCGAAAAGCTAAATGCTATCGAATTAACTAAAAGAATGGCTTGGAAACACGGTGGTATTGCTGAGTCTTTGGGTATTAATATGGGTGATAGTGATGATGATTATGAAGGATTAATTCGTTTTCCAAATTTATCATCTATTGCAGCAGCACACTTTGCTACTCATCATCCTGAAAGGATACAAAAATATTGGAGTGAGTTAGACAAGGAAATATTACAAAAACTCAACCACAGACATCATGAATTTTGCTCTCGTACTCGTCGTCCTTTTCAAGTTAAACGTGCGGATGCTGCTTTAAAAGAACATACTAATTATGGTAACGGCTATAACGGCGCCATGTTTTCGAGCAAGTGGTTAGCAGATGACATGAGTTTAGACGCAAACGAAACGAATATATTGCGTAGCGTCATTGATAATGTACAGAAAAAACACTTTGGTGATAATAGTCCTGCTGACTGGTGGGTGTTGGCACTTGGAGATGGGGATGGGATGGGCGCCTATGTTAATGGTCGCAAATTATATGTTTACGAAAAGTATTTAAATCAAGACCTATTAGATAAAAGTAATATTTCAGAGAAAGCGTTTGATGAATTAATCAACGCAACTCGTAAGCGTATGGGTCCATCTACCCACGTTGGACTAAACCGCGCTTTACTAGATTTTTCAAATCGTTTAGTACCATATCTTGTTGAACAAAGATTTTGTGGACGAGTAATATATAGTGGTGGTGATGATGTAAAAGCTGCATTGCCATTACAAGATTTACCAGAATTTTTACTTTCTTTACGTGCTGCTTGGTGCGGTGGTGAAGACCCACAAGGTGAGTTTACCAATAAAGGAGGATATTGGAAAATTAAGGCGCCGAGTAAAGGCTCAGATATTCCATCCCGTCCACTGTTCACAATGGGAGAGGGTGCAACGATGAGTTTAGGAGTTGTTATTGCTCACAAAAGCGTTCCTTTACCTACGGTGTTAGAAAATTTATGGGAAGCTGAAAAAGAGAGAGCTAAAAAGCTAATTGGTAATACCAGTTATAATATACCTGATAAAGATGGTTTATGTTTCCGAGTCATTTATGGTTCTGGTAATACTCTAGAAGCTTTAATAAAAGGTCATTTACTAGAAGATTGGTGGAACATTATTAACGAAGGTACAAAACATCCAGAATTTGACTTAGCTCCTTTACTTTACCGCTTGGCAGAAGAAATACCTCGTCATGCTGCTGTTACTAAAGATTATCAATTATTTAGTAAAGTTGCAAAAGTTGCTATTAATAGTCGTAGCGAAAAAATTCCTGAAACACTCGAAAATGCTTTAGTAGAATGGTTAGATAAATGGGAAAAATGGGCTTGGGCATCACAAGAATCTGCTACTCAACGTGGCGCCAAGGCTTTGGGTGTATGTCCAGAAGATATGGCGATGTTACTCAAATTTACTGCTTTTTGGATATCACGCAGAGAAATCTCTCTTAAACCTCTTTTGTAAAACAGGCAGGGATGCCTGTTCCACAAGATGTTCCACAAGATGTTTCACAAGATACAATCTAAAAAATATGCATTGGTATAAAATTGAACCTCTTGATACATTATTATTCCGTGAAGCTAAACCATTCTCACCTGGAGAAGGCGCCTGGGCAAAGGGTATGTTTCCACCGATGCCAAATGCTGTTTTTCAAGCTTTGCGTTCAACATTAGGAAAAAATCATCCTCCACTTGAATTTATTGGCCCATTCCTTCTGGAGGAAACTCCACAAGGTGATGAACTTTGGCTAACAACTCCTAAAGATTTGTTATGTGTTACTGAATCACGTGATAATGATAATCAAGAAAATTCTCATGGCTGGAAGCGTTTAGTTTGTTTACAACCTTTAAATAATCAAAGTCCAGAGTGGGAATATATTAGTTATGGTTCTGGTTCGGTGTCGTCTGATATTACACCAATGGTTCCCCCTCGCAATAATAATGAATTTATTAGTGGGCGCCCAAAATCTTGGATGAAAGCATCAGCGTTGATTAGTTATTTGCAAGGGGAAGATTTAACTAACCCAGATGATTTTTGTGATGACCCTTGGAGTGTGCAAGTTTTACCGCATATTCACATGAAACCGGGTACACGTCAAGTTAAAGATGAAGATGGTTATTTTACAGAAGTTGCAATACGTTTACATTCTAATTGGAAACTAGTTGCGGCAATGAATGTAAATTTAGAATCATCTGTTGTACGTTTGGGTGGTGAGGGACACCGTGCGTTAGTTTCGAGTATACATATCCCAATATGGGAGCAAATTGAAAATTTTAGGCAGTCGTCTAAAACTATTAGTACTAAAGCTTACCTTTTAACACCTGGACTCAGTGAATCTTCTGACTGTGTTTACGGTGCCTATCCAGATAGTTGGCGCCAGTATTTATGTAGTTGTGCCACCGATAAAGCGATTTTGTGGGGTGGAAAATCATCACATGCTAATACACCAATGTTACCACAACGGGCATTTGTGCCACCGGGTACAGTGTATTTATTTAAAGATTCAAATGATATTGGTCGAGTGTTACCAATGCATTATTTTGAATCGCAAATAAAAGAAAATAATGACCTCAAATTGAAATGGCTCGATACATTATCAACTTTAAATTACGGAATATTACTTTGGAGTAAATAACAATGAATACTAACTTATCTTACATGTATTTACTGGCGCCGCTACATACCGGAGGAGCTAGTCAAGAAGGAAATATAGTAGGCATTGCTCGCGAAGCTCATACCGATTTACCATATATGTCAGGGGGTGGTATTAGAGGACGAGTTCGAGCAAGCACCCCAGCCGAAAAACAAAAGATTTTATGGGGTAATACACTTGAAGATGTTCAGAAGAATGGCGCCGAAAATCTTACTCAAGGAGCGCTTTGGATAGGAGATGCTGCTATACTTTGGTTTCCTGTTCCATCATTAAGTCATGGAATAGTTTGGATAACATCACATTTCTTACTGCGTCGCTGGTTACGATTATACGATAAATCCAAATTAGAAACATTACCCAGTGTAAACAGCTTTAGCGGTGGTAATAGAGAGCAACTTTACCTCAAAGACGCAATATTTCAAACCTCTGAACTCAACACATGGTCTAATTGGAAAGAATACATTCCTGCAAACCCTGTTACAAAAATTATCGACAAAGTACTAATATTATCTGACACAGATTGTAAAGTACTAATACAAACAAGCCTTTGGCATCAAGTACGAGTCAACTTAGGAGAAGGTAAAATTCTAGCAGAAAATGCGGGTTTTCGTTACGAAGAAGCAATTCCACCAGAAACATTAATGTACTTTCCTTGGGGAACCACCACTACTGCAAATGGTACTGGCGCCAGTGCCAGCGAAGACTTAAAAAGTATTTTTAGCAGTCAAAGTATTTGGCAGTTCGGTGGACAAGAAAGTCTGGGAAGAGGACTTGTGGAACTTTGGAATTAATCAAATATCAACTACAAACAAAAGAACATCATGCTAAACTACGACCCACGCAAAATATCAGTAGCAGTTTACACACATCTTAAAGAAGTCAAGGAAAGTGTAACTGAAGCAAAACATCACGATGAACAAAGAAACCAAGCAATAGAACTATACACATACATAGCAACCTGGGGACTAATACGGTTAAAAGGAGAAGAACCTGCATTAGTCAACAAACCACAAAAACAGAAAGTAGTTAAATGCTTCTTTGAAACATTAGGCAAACTAGCATACCCCACCGAAAACCCCAACCCTCTTATTGGTGCAGATGAACTAAAAAAATTAACCAAACTCAAAGCATCCGAATATTTAGGTTTAACAGGAGTAGCCTTGCAAGTCGCACGCGAATTCTCATTTTGGGCAGAATCATTATACGCAAAATCAACCTCTAGCAAACCTTAATTATTCTTAGGCGCCATCTGTATGTTGGGTTTTCCTTCGGAACACTGCCTGAACGCAAAGCCTCCACCCAACCTACAACTGTGCCTCTGTAGTAATAAAATCTTTTCTTAGGAGCAACATCAAATGCCAATACCAACAAATCCCTGGTTAACTCATCCATTACACCGTCCAAACCCGGCGCCAAACGCGAGTTTTGTAGAATATTTACGATGGATGCGAATATTGCGTGAAAACCCAGATGCAGATTCACAAATTGGTTTAGTAAACAACGGTGAAGTATTAGAATTATTAGATAACTTACTGAGTAATAGCGATTACAGCGAACGATTAAAACAGCTAACACAACGAACACGACGAATCGCACAATTTAGCTTTGAAGCAAAATCAACTTGGCGCCTGCGTGTAGGAGGAATGCGTGGCCCAGAGTCAATGTTATTACCAGCATTTGATGCTTTAGGAATGCCATATATACCCAGCACAACATTAAAAGGTATCGCGCGAGAAATAGCAGAACGAGAACTAACAAAAAAAGAACCCAGCGTCACAAAAGAACAGATAAGAGATATTTTTGGAGAAATAGAACCCACAGCTTGTATAGGGAAAGTAGTATTTTTAGATGCATATCCCTTACCCTTTACAGATATAGACAGTGATAACCCAGATGAACTTGAAGGACTAATACCCGACATGGCAAACTCCATCTGGACATGGGAAAATAATAGCCCTCAATACAAAACAAATCCAAACATCTTTATATCGCTACGCAAACCCACATTTGTAATTGGATTACGCTTAGTAACAGGTGCCGACCCTGCTATACTCGAACATGTAAAAAAATGGTTATACGAAGGATTAGCACAAGGTATCGGTTCAAGAGTTAATAGCGGTTACGGAACTTTCATAATAAACCAAACCGAACAACCCAAACAAGCTACACAAATACTATCAGTAAAATTTCAAATACGTGGACAACTAACTCACGGCAGACAAAACTTTAACGACTGGGTAGAAAAAAGAGATAGACCCGAATGGAAACCACCAGGAATAGCACAATCTGAAATACGTCCACCAGCATTTCGTTCAATACTGCGCTACTGGTTCCGAACATTAGCATTAGGAGTATTAGAAGCAAACATAGTTAAAGAATGGGAACTAAAAATATTTGGAGGAATAGAACCCGAACCAAGCATGGGAATGTTTCAGCTAGAAATACCCGACGGTAAAATAGTAAGCGACAATGCCACCAATAAACAAGACAATTGTGGCTATGGCACAGGAACATTAATATTACGTCAAACCCAAACTACAAAACAACTATCAGCAGACCAAAAAAAAGCATTAAAAAACCTTCTACCAACTCTAACCTGGTTAACATTTAATTTAGGAGGAATAGGACAAGGCGCCAGAAGACCATGTTACTCTCGACAAACAAGACAACATGCACCGTGGTGGCGTGGCACAAGCGTAAAATTAATTAGTGAAGATAAAGAAGATAAATACTGGAACTGCCCATCAACAATAGAAAACCTTCAAAAACGTTTTCGTACAGCACTCAACACCTTTTACACAAACCTATCAACACTAACAGAACAACCATGCGATCCCACCCAACCACGAACAGTAGCAAAAACAGGAAACTGGGCAGAAGCAGTAGATAGTAACTGCCGCATCATCTGCATTCAAGGTAATATAATAAACGATAAAACTCCAGCCCTAGCCTTACTACACAAACAAGCCACACAAACAGGAAGCGGTTACAACCGTGAATTATGCGGCTCCATAAACGAACGTTCACCCATCTGGATAGCGCGCATAGGCAGTCCATTTAAAGACAACGAAGGATTCAGCGAAAAAGGCTTCGACATAGTAACCATATTCGGAATAGACAACCCAAAACGCAAAATATACCTAAACTCCCTAACCCAAACACAACACGCTCAAATATCATTCTAAACCCCCAACCACAAAAAGCACCTACACCCTCAAGGGTGCGACTATACGAACAAAGCCTGCCTACGCAGGCTAGTAATACTAATTTTTCGTGTTACTAATAAACATTTATGTTTATTGTAAACCATAAACTTAAGTATTAATACGTTTGTGAAAAATGTGAGATAATCAAAACGAAAAATCTTCCAGCAGGCGCCATTACCATACACCACTCAGCAACAAAAAATTTGGCAAATCGAAGCGAGGTATTTGAAAAATCAAAAAATAACGCCTATAACCCCTACACCGTAATGAATTCAGCCCTTTTATTCCAAAAACACATCCGCCAAAATCCTGAAACCCTTACAGCAAAAGCATTACAGCAATTGTTGGTGCCGACAACATTGACAGCCCAACGCCTGAAACGGTACTTTAAGATCACTTCCGCCAAATCTGCCTCCAAACACCTTGCTACTCAAGGTACTGTAGGCGCCGACTTGCTTCTTATTAAAAGAAGTAGACTTCATGGAAACAATGAATAAATTAATACCAGTGGGAACCTACACGCTAGCTTGCTTCTTATTAAAAGAAGTAGACTTCATGGAAACGCTTCGTTGATTGCTATCGCTGTAATCCACCCACTTGCTTCTTATTAAAAGAAGTAGACTTCATGGAAACTGGGTCATTTATTTTAAAACCATTTTTAAGAAAAAGTCCTTGCTTCTTATTAAAAGAAGTAGACTTCATGGAAACTCAAATTGCTTCTTCTGTCCTAGGATAGCGGTACTCTTGCTTCTTATTAAAAGAAGTAGACTTCATGGAAACTTTTAATCGAATTATTGCGCTAGGGTTAGAGTTAGACTTGCTTCTTATTAAAAGAAGTAGACTTCATGGAAACATTCAGATGTTCTTGCGCTTTTTAAATCTTCCGTCTTGACTTGCTTCTTATTAAAAGAAGTAGACTTCATGGAAACTCCTCTAGAAAGGATATATGGATGATTGGAGACAGCTTGCTTCTTATTAAAAGAAGTAGACTTCATGGAAACATTCAGATCAATTGGTATTAGCTCCAGCGCCATTCGCTTGCTTCTTATTAAAAGAAGTAGACTTCATGGAAACTAGAAATTTAAACTATTGTTTTCTAATTGGTTTACTTGCTTCTTATTAAAAGAAGTAGACTTCATGGAAACTTAAGAGCGCTTATATCAGAACCGGAGAATACAGAAAGCTTGCTTCTTATTAAAAGAAGTAGACTTCATGGAAACTGTAAAGCTGCTGCTTCATCAATAACCCATAATTGACTTGCTTCTTATTAAAAGAAGTAGACTTCATGGAAACTCAAGAATTTCCATTAACTGTTTATTGTTCATTTTAGCTTGCTTCTTATTAAAAGAAGTAGACTTCATGGAAACGTTTGACTGGAGTTTTCAAAGTCTAGATAGGGTTTTCTTGCTTCTTATTAAAAGAAGTAGACTTCATGGAAACACTAATTTGGCTACCCAAATCCTTAGCATCACCAAAAGCTTGCTTCTTATTAAAAGAAGTAGACTTCATGGAAACGCTTTCCAGCACTAATCAAGCGCACAGCTTCTTGCCTTGCTTCTTATTAAAAGAAGTAGACTTCATGGAAACAGTAGTTGTTAACAGTGAAGCGCGCGTGCTTTTGACTTGCTTCTTATTAAAAGAAGTAGACTTCATGGAAACATTAATAAGTTTGTTTTTAGCTTGCGATGAGCCATTACTTGCTTCTTATTAAAAGAAGTAGACTTCATGGAAACTATCCTATTGGAACTAACATATGTTCCTTAATCAAAACTTGCTTCTTATTAAAAGAAGTAGACTTCATGGAAACTGAAACTTATAAGTTGGCAGTTGGTAAATATTTTGACTTGCTTCTTATTAAAAGAAGTAGACTTCATGGAAACTGAATGGGAACACCACATTCAGCAGTAGCAATTACTTGCTTCTTATTAAAAGAAGTAGACTTCATGGAAACTATTGGCATACGTGATTTCAGAGGTGATTTAATCCCTTGCTTCTTATTAAAAGAAGTAGACTTCATGGAAACATAAAAGCATCTATATATGGATAAACTTGAGCATTCGCTTGCTTCTTATTAAAAGAAGTAGACTTCATGGAAACTTTTGTTTATATTTCCTTGAATCTTGGATAACTTGTAAGCTTGCTTCTTATTAAAAGAAGTAGAATTTATAGAAAATCTAAGGTGCCTTTAACTTTTCTCTCTTTCTTTGATTTATGGTGGTGCGTGAAAGCACTGTATTTTGCGTGCTTATTGATTGATAGTAATAGCTTTCACGCACCCTACCCCAATTTATTGGCGCCTCAAAATGCGTGAAATAGCAACATTCCACCCTACGTTTATTTTGTTATTCACACGAGAAGGGGTGCGGTTATAGTTTAGATGTTATAACTTACTGTTAATGGCTAAATGGACAGGCGCCGTTATAAACTTTATTCTACCAATACTATGTCAATATTAGTTGCAAATCTTGGTACATCAGACCTAGCAGTAAAGATAGATGATAATTATTTCCCCATAGATTTTAAACGTTCGGAGCCAAATATCATACTCCCTGCTGCGGGTTCAAATGAAGAAGCATTGTGGGAGCAACGTGAAGATTTCATTAAAATCTTTTTGTGTGATGAACTTAAGCTGACTAGGGAAGCTACATTTAGAGACATAACTGAAAAGATACTCGAAGGGTATGAACAAAATCCTGACTTTTGGCATAAAAGGTTGATTCCCGGTAGAATTTGGGGAGTTATTACTACAGCAAAGGAAAGATTCGCTGTTGATAAAGTGTATTGTTTTGTAACCGACCAACCACAAACAGAAGTCAAAGGTTATCCTACAGATACAATTAATTTATTCCATATTTTGAAGAAGTGGGTTGAGTATAAAGAACCAACTTTAACTCTCATGCCAAAAATTATTCCGCAGAATATTAAACCAGTTAAACTAGATGAATTATTTGAGTATTATTACAAATTTTTTAACGAAGTCAGTCAGGAACAAGATAAAATCTTAATTAGTATCAAAGGTGGTACTGGACAGATGCAAACAGCTTTGCAAATGCAAGCGATAGCATCGATGGTAGAATTTCAAGCAAATCTAGACCCAGAGTTAGATATTTGTAAAGTTCTACACGGTCAACCTTCATCATGTCAGATAAATGCATATTGGAAGTATATTCGTAGTCAAAGGTATATCACAATTAAAAAGTTATTACAACGTTGGGATTTTGAAGGGTCTATACAGCTATTAAAAGATTGGCAACAGTATTTACGAAACCTGCAACAAGAAAATATTAAAGACAGTGGCGCCATTAGTAGCAATGATACTACTATTAAACAGGTGATTGCTGTTTTGAATATTGCCGTTGATTGTTTTAACCTTGATAATACTAAAGCTAATGACGATTTAAACAAACCCATTAATACTCAGTTACGTCAGGAGAGCAATTTAGTCAAGTTAATAGGTAATAATAGTTACGATAGGCGCCTAAATCTTTACACTCAGTGTCGTATTTATTGGGAACTCAATCAAATTGCGAACTTTCTATCAAGACTTGCATCCTTCTGTGAAGAAACTTTACATTTTTTAATTGAAAATTTGGAGGGGCTAGTTTACTTTAATAAAAATAATTACTCTGACCATTGGGATGTAATAAAAATTAAAGTACAACCTAATATTTGGCAACAATTTCAGATAAACGAGGGTGAGTATTTCAATGATGATAGTAATAAAAAATATTATCGCTTATCGAATCGCTCTAATAAGCAGAATTTTATTGATGCTTTAATTAAAGATAGAGATAAACCACAAGAAAAAGCTGCTTGGAAACAAATAACTGCTTCTTTAGAAAAGCTAGTATATTGGATTGAAAAGCGTAACAAAATAGTCCATGCAGCGAAAGGTGTTTCTGTTGAAACTATGAAAGAATCTTTAAAAATAGATAAGCAAGATAATAAACACAAATCTGCACCAAAAGCCTGTCAACCAAAGGAGATATTATCAGAAATTACCAATATTATCAATCAAAGTTCATATCTTCTCAACAAATCAAGTAATAAGTATGTAGGTTTCAATAATACGCCTTACTATATTTACTCAGATATTCGTGACTGGGTAATATCTCAACTCACTATGGATAGATAAGCGTCCCAATGCGAAGCATGTTCCACTACGTAGAGTTTTTAATATTTCAAAAAATTGTCGGGTTGCAGGATGTAGAACCATTTGGCTCTTATACTCCAGCTTTTGACTATGTGGGAGTTATTGGTACTTTTGTAGACTTGTCATATCGGCGCCAAGGTGTTGGTAAAAGTTTATTCCAAGCGACATTTGAAGCTGCACGGGCTAAAGGATATGAAAAATTATTTGCATTTGTCCGTGCCGATAATACCGCAGCATTAGCCGCATATCTTAGTCAAGATTTTAACATTATTGGAACCGCGCAGAAGCACGCAAAAATTAACGATATGTATGTGGATGAAATTATGATAGAAAAGTTTTTATGATTTTTTTAGTACCTATGTTTTGCTGCAGAGACTTCTAGGGTACAGAGGAGAGAGTAAGATGGGTTTGCTAGTTAGGCGCCGTGATTTTATGCATTGCTTCCAAAATAAGGCTTTGTTTGTTGATACTCAATAATATAGTTAATAATTAAGTTATGTGACTACATGAGGAAGCGTACACTATGATAACCGTTATCAAGCCAGAATATTTTTCTTTAGAGGATTTTATGACCAATCCTCATGATAAAACAGAATGGGTAGATGGTCAACTTATAGAAAAAGAGGGTATGACGTTAAGACATGGAAAAATTCAGTTACGTCTGGGTAGCTGTTGGCAAGATTATAAAGAGTCTAGCGGACAAGGTGGAGAAGTTTATACCGATGTACCTTGTCGTACTAAAAAACAAGGACGCTCTCCTGATGTAGCTTATCTTACACCTGACCTTGTGGCTAAATATGGAAACGTTCCGACTTTGCCTCAAAGCTTTCCTTTATCTGCCGAAATTGTCTCACCTACAGATATAGCTGAAGAAGTTTTATTAAAAGCGCAGGAATATTTAGAATCTGGTGGAGAGGAAGTTTGGTTAGTTTACCCTGAAAGTAAATGGGTAATGATAATCACCGAAAATCAAGGTTTAATGTTTACATCTGGTCAAACAGCCTGTACACAAAAGGTTTTGATAGGGTTTAATATTGCTGTAGATGAATTGTTAGCTTAAAAATAAATCAAATATTGTTACCAAATTTATGGGTTCCAATTATGGGTTTGGTTTACCCATTCATTCATCGCAAATGGCAGACCATCACCAACTCTCAAACATTATTTGGCGGATAGCTGACTTACTGCGCGGACTTTACCGTCCACCTCAGTACGAATGTTTTATACTGCCGATGACGGTGTTACGTCGATTGGACTGTATACTTGCTTCTACCAAAGACCTTAATAAAGCTACAGAATATAATTTTTATAACACCTCACCTCTAAACTTTGAAAAACTCAGAGCAAGTCCAAATTATTTATATGATAACTTGATAAGTTATATTGAAAGCTTCTCGACAAATATACGCGATATATTTGAGCGACTTGATTTTAAAAGCGAAATCCTCAAAATGCATGATGCAAATATTCTCTATCTAGTCGTTGCAAAGTTCTGTGATGTTGATTTGTCTTTGGATAACGTTGATAACATAACGATGGGCGCCTTATTTGACGACTTAATTCATCGTTTTTATCAACTAGCACATCAAATCTAATGGTGAATATTTAACCAGAGAACAGGAAAAATTAATTCAAAATTTACTAGCTACAGGCAAATTTAACAGTGTTGGCGAAGTAATTCAAGTTGCATTGTCTCTTCTAGAACAAGAGAGTCTCTCGTATCAAGCATGGGTAGACAAAACTCGCACCCTTGTTGATGAAGGAATAGCATCATTAGAGCTTGGTGAAGGAATCGACGGTGAAACTTTTGTTAATCAACTGTTGGCAGATTTACAACAGGTTAAAGAGTCCCAAAAATGAGTCAGTATATAATTTCATTACCTGCTTCTCGTGATTTGCGAGAAATTGCTGACTACTTTGCAGTGGAAAATGTTGAGGTTGGAGAACGATTACTGCAAGAGTTCAATCAAAAATGCAGACAACTTGCTAGCTTTCCTAAAATGGGAAGGCAATATGAAGCTTTACGTCTTGACGAGGTATTCCACTTGACGGTTATATAATTTTTTATCAAGTTATGGACGATGGTATTGAAATTGTGAGAGTTGTCAGTGGAAGACGTAATCTTAAATCAATATTTGAGTCGTAGGATAAGAGATATTGACCTACTATAAGTAAAATTACCCGTGGCTAATCCAAAAGAAGACCTTGAAATTCTCGCGCGTACTCCTTTGTATGCTTTTGCTCAGGAACTCAAAGCTAGGTTTACTGGTTTTGGTGGTTGGGATATGCC
Source organism: Calothrix sp. CBUCES-K 9914 (assembly GCF_059640475.1). NCBI lineage: Bacteria > Bacillati > Cyanobacteriota > Cyanophyceae > Nostocales > Calotrichaceae > Calothrix > Calothrix sp. CBUCES-K 9914. Next base: position 4,890 of record NZ_JBXXZH010000187.1, on the reverse strand, counting down.
TGTACAGTTTAGCGGTATTACTGCTGAACATGAAGCTGTTAGAAATAAGGCAGGCATTTTTGATATATCCCATATGGGTAAGTTTACTCTCGAAGGTAAAGATTTAGTCTCACAGCTACAAAAACTGGCACCTTCCGATTTTAGCCGTCTCAAAGAAGGTCAAGCACAGTATAGTGTGTTGTTAAATTCTCAAGGTGGTATCATTGATGACATTATCTTTTATTACCAAGGTGAAACCAGTACGGGGGAACAACGAGGAGTATTAATTGTTAACGCTGCTACCTGTGCAAAAGACAAAGAATGGTTACTAAACAATCTTGATACTAATCAAATAAAATTTCAAGACGTATCGTCTCAAAAAGTTCTAATTGCGCTTCAAGGTCCACAAAGTGTTGCTTTACTACAACCATTTGTTAACCAAGACCTTTCCCCTATAAAAGCTTTTGGACATATCGAGGCTAATATCTTAGACCAACCTGCTTTTATTGCCCGAACTGGTTACACGGGTGAAGATGGGTTTGAAATTATGCTTGATGCTCAGGTCGGCGCCCAATTATGGCAAAATTTAATTCAAGCTGGTGCTGCTCCTTGTGGACTTGGCGCCCGTGATACCCTACGTCTTGAAGCAGCAATGGCACTGTATGGACAAGATATAGATGATACAACTACACCCTTAGAAGCTGGGTTGGGTTGGCTAGTTCACTTAGATACAAAAGGTGATTTTATTGGACGTTCTGTATTGGAACAACAAAAAGCAGAAGGTGTAAAAAGGCGCCTGGTAGGGTTACAAATGCAGGGACGTAATATCGCGCGTCATGCTTACCAAGTATTATCCGAAGGTAAAATAGTTGGGGAAATTACAAGCGGTACTTTATCACCCACACTGGGTTATCCCATCGCTCTAGCATACGTTCCCACCGAATTATCTTCAATCGGTCAAACCCTAAATGTAGATATTCGTGGTAAAACTTATCCCGCAGTTGTTGTCAAACGTCCCTTTTATCGTTCAAAATCACGATTGACTAATTAGTAAAAAGTGCTGAGTGCTGAGTGCTGAGTATTGAGTTTTAACTCTCATAACTTCTAACTCACAACTCTTAACCTTTAACTCTACTTAGCACTCAGCACTTTCTACTCAGCACTATTTTAAGAGGATTCGATATGGGCTTTGAATACCCTGATAATTTAAGATACTTAGATACTCACGAGTATGTGAGGTTAGATGGAGACATTGCCACCATTGGTATTACAGCATTCGCTGTTGACCAGTTAGGGGACATTGTATTTTTGGAACTGCCAGAGGCTGGAGAAATTGTTACCAAGGGTGACAGCTTTGGTACTGTTGAGTCTGTAAAAGCCGTTGAAGACCTAAATGCACCCATTACTGGTACTGTCCTCGAACGTAATGATGCCTTAATTGAGGCGCCGGAGCAAATAGGCGATGACCCTTATGGAGAAAGTTGGCTGTTAAAAATTCGTGTTAACGACGAAAGCGAAGTCGAAGACGCAATGACAGCAGACGAATACCGCGCGCAAGTAGAAGGAGAGTAGGGTGCGTGACGCTACGAAAAATCTTTAAGTAATATTAAGAACCAGTAGCGTCACGCACCACCTCCACCATGCTTTCGATATTCTTAGGAGCAGGTGTGTGGCGCCACAAGTTTTGTGATCAAACCCTTATCTTTTCGTGGCGCCACACACCCTACATAAAATTTTTATGAATCTCAACTTTTACATGACGTTACAAATACAGATGTTGCAAAATATTAAATAGTCACGTCTGGAGACCATATTGTGGTAATTTCCGCTCCACAGCCTAAGTCAACTAATCTACCGCTGCGCGAAAACAGTCAATCGAACAATTTTCAGGCTCGACACATTGGACTGTCTGATGGTCAGGTTCGTCATATGCTGGAAGTTATGGGACTTTTTAGTTTAGATGAACTGATTGATAAAACAGTACCGCAAGCAATTCAATTAAAAAGGGAGCTTAATCTCTCTGAAGCCAAAAGCGAATATGCTGCTTTAGCTCAGTTAAAGGAAATAGCTTTGCAAAATCAGGTTTACCGTTCGTATATCGGTATGGGGTATTCTAACTGTATTACCCCTCCCGTAATTTTACGTAATATTCTCGAAAATCCTGGTTGGTATACAGCTTACACTCCTTATCAACCTGAAATTGCTCAAGGGCGCCTAGAAGCCTTGTTAAATTTCCAAACAATGATTATTGACCTCACTGGTTTGGAAATTGCTAATGCTTCGCTACTCGATGAGGGTACTGCTGCTGCTGAAGCTATGAGTATGAGTTACGGTATTTGTAAAAATAAAGCAAATACTTTCTTTGTCTCCCAAGATTGCCATCCCCAAACAATCGACGTGTTACAGACACGTGCCAGACCCTTGGGTATCGAAATCGTTATTGGAGACCATCGTACTTTTGATTTCGAGCAAGATATTATATTATTCGGCGCCGTTTTACAATACCCTGCTAGCGACGGCACAATTTACGATTACAGTACCTTTTGTGAGCAAGCACATAAAAAAGGCGCCCTCGTTACGGTTGCAGCTGATATTATGAGCTTGTGTCTACTGACACCTCCAGGAGAATTTGGCGCCGATATCGTTGTTGGTAGTACTCAACGTTTCGGAGTTCCCCTTGGCTATGGTGGTCCACACGCAGCATATTTTGCTACTAAAGAAGAATATAAGCGACAAGTCCCAGGTAGAATTGTTGGAGTATCAAAAGACCAGAGTGGGAATGCAGCATTACGTTTAGCACTACAAACACGCGAACAACACATCCGTCGTGATAAAGCTACTAGTAATATTTGCACAGCACAAGTTTTACTAGCTGTTATTGCTGGGATGTATGCTGTCTATCATGGCGCCGATGGATTAAAACAAATTGCCCTAGATATCCATCAAAAAACGTTAACGCTAGCTCAAGCACTCAAGCAATTAGGCTATAAAATAGCTTCTCTCGATGTCTTCGATACATTAAAGGTTGAACTAGGAAACCAAAAGCTAGAAGATATTTTAAATAGAAGCGAAGCCAAAAAAATCAACTTGAGAATCTATAACGATACAGCAGTAGGTATTTCCCTTGATGAAACAACCACCGAAGCTGATTTAATAGATTTACTAGAAATCTTCGGAAGTTCTACACCTCTCCCCCACATCCCCACTCCCACCCTCTCCCGTACTCCCTACCTAACCCACCCAGTTTTCAACCGCTATCACTCCGAAACTGAGTTACTGCGTTACATTCATAAACTTGAAACCAAAGATTTATCATTAACAACATCAATGATTCCTTTAGGTTCATGTACGATGAAACTAAACGCAACAGCGGAAATGATACCTGTAACTTGGGCAGAGTTTGGTAACATTCACCCATTTGCACCCAAATCACAAACACATGGGTATCAAATTTTATTTGAACAGCTTGAAGAGTGGTTAGGAGAAATTACTGGTTTTGCTGGAATATCTCTTCAACCAAACGCTGGTTCACAAGGTGAATATGCGGGACTTTTAGTAATTCGTCAGTATCACGAATCACGCAACGAAGGTCATCGTAATATTTGTTTAATTCCAGAGTCTGCACATGGAACCAACCCAGCAAGTGCAGTTATGTGTGGAATGAAAGTAGTAGGTGTTGCCTGCGATAAAGACGGTAATATTGATGTTGCCGACCTGAAAGCAAAAGCCGAAAAGCACACCAATAACCTTTCAGCGTTGATGGTGACATACCCATCTACCCACGGTGTATTTGAAGAAGCCATTAAAGACATTTGTGCCATCGTTCATTCTCACGGTGGACAGGTATATATGGACGGCGCCAACATGAATGCTCAAGTCGGACTTTGCCGTCCTGGAGATATAGGCGCCGATGTTTGCCACTTAAACCTCCACAAAACCTTCTGTATACCTCATGGTGGTGGTGGTCCTGGTATGGGTCCCATTGGTGTTGCCTCACACCTAGTTCCCTTCCTCCCAGGACACGCTGTCGTAGATATCTCTAACCCAACTCAGCACTCATCACTTTCTCCTAGGGTTGAAACCCCAGGCTATCATCACTCTAAAATAGGCGCCGTTTCTGCTGCACCTTGGGGTAGTGCCAGCATCCTAGTAATTTCTTGGATGTATATTGTAATGATGGGCGCCAAAGGTTTAACCGAAGCTACCAAAATTGCAATACTCAACGCCAACTACATCGCCAAACGGTTAGAAAACCACTACCCAGTACTTTACAAAGGTAGTAACGGCTATGTCGCCCACGAGTGTATCTTAGATTTGCGCGCGTTGAAAAAATCCGCCAACATCGACATCGATGACGTAGCAAAACGCTTAATGGACTACGGCTTCCATGCACCCACCGTCTCGTGGCCCGTCGCTGGTACCATCATGGTAGAACCAACCGAAAGCGAATCAAAAGAAGAACTCGACCGTTTCTGTGACGCATTAATTTCCATCCGCCAAGAAATTGCCGAAATTGAATCTGGCAAAATGGATATTCAAGACAACCTCTTGAAAAATGCCCCTCACACCGCAGAAAGTTTAATTGCTGGTGACTGGAGACATCCTTATACCAGAGAACAAGCCGCATATCCGGCGCCGTGGACGCGCGATAATAAATTCTGGGTCAGCGTCAGTCGCATCGACGCAGCATTTGGTGACAGAAACTTCGTTTGCTCCTGCCTTCCAATGGAAGCATACAGCGAATAACCCAAAAATTCAATAATCCACTCTTGTAAAATAATTATTCTTGTGGGATGGGCATCCTTGCCCGTCCCATATTTATATAAATTTTAATTTATTAAACAAACCGCAAAAGCCATTCTTCCATTTCTTTTGGTTGTTGCCAGTTAAACATTCCTATCATAAAATCAT
>NZ_JBXXZH010000186.1:0-14162 GCF_059640475.1 Calothrix sp. CBUCES-K 9914 | reverse complement strand
GGTGTAGCACCGGGTGGCAGTACTACTGTTGGCAAACCCCAGCACGAGCGCGAGCGGTGTGCAGGTCGTGATGTGTATGTGGTGGATCAGCAGAAAGCGTCGAGTATGCGTGGGCCTTGTCATTCTTTACCTACTTTGACTGTTGAGTGTGGTGCTGAGAAGGCTCTAGCGTCCTCGGCTTGGCATGGCTGCTTGCCTGGTGTACCACTGGTGACGCGGCCATAGTGAAGCATGCTTGTACGCATGCAAGTACCATGCTAGGCGATATGTGTGGTGCGGCTGTGTTGCTGTGTGAGCAGCCCTTGTCCACCTGGTAAGGTTTCAAATGTATGCTATGGTGTGCTCTGGCCAGCGGCGTTGCAACTATCGGGTGTGTGCAGCATCCTGATCTACTCTGCAAAAGGCCGGATGTGATGGAGTTACACCTGCTGCTGTCTTTGCATGCGCTGCTGCCTCACGCGACTTTGGACGTTGCGGAGCGATATGGGTAGCCTGGCAGCGACACTGTGCCATGTATGCGCCTTCCTACGCGATGTGCTGTCTCTCTCTCTCTGCTCCGCTGTGCTGTGCTGTGCAGTGTGCAAGACTTTGCGGTGTTTCTTGTATGAGTACGGGGAGTAAAGCATCAGGCTGTGATTGGTGTAGCTGTGCATGTGGATGTCTTCAGGTCACGTGTCATATCTGATAGTGTGATGTTGCTTAGTTGCTTATCTTTCTCTTCCGTGCTGCTAGGTTGATTGGCAGGCCAGCTGGCCCGCTGACAACATTTGGCATGTGTACATAAAACCAAACCGGTGTTGGCCAGCTATAACAGAAAAGAGGTGGGCGGTGGATGTGTATTAGGGCGTCTCTGACGAATATTGCATACTGGCCAAGGAGTAAGCAAGTGCTGCATTTGTGGGGTGGACCGGCGTGCGGTTTTCCTCAGGGGTGCTTGGTGTGCTGCATCTACTGTGTTATGTGTTTGAGACGCGGCGAACTTGAATTTGGATTTGCTGAATCCTCAGGCTAGCTGATTGCTGAGTTTGGGCCTATCTGGCCAGCTGCGTAGCTGTTGCGCCTCTGCGTCATGCCGAAGGCTGACTGTTCAATCACACTGGCAAGCAACCACTTGCAGCACTGCATGGTGTGCGTGCCTCAGCTGGCACGTATGCATATGATGCGTCATGTTGCAGTACAACAGCATTTGCTGCAGCTGTGGCCACCTGCTAGAGCTTATCGCTGCACTGTGCTATCTGTGATATGCTGTTCAATGCCTTCAACGCGTCAGTGGCCAGAACATAAGGCATGCAATCAGCCACTTTTTGTGCATTTCAGATCTGGCACGCGATGCTTACAACTTTTCATCAACAAGCATTACAATCGAATGGCATCACGCACCAATCAATATATAAAAGCACTAGATTACGTTAACGTTAACTTCATCGCTCTTGGTAAGTGATGTTATTTAGTATACTTGTCTATACGTGGATTTAATCATAATCTAGTTCAAACAGCAAACCGCCTCTACTGCATAAAGTTATATTGCTCGCTCCTATAGGATATTAGAAAATCATTTCATTGACCTTAGATGACCGATTCTAGTTTAATTATAATAATTTAAGGGTAACAAAATGTCTTGTGATGCACTCAAAGTAATTTATACTATACAACTAGATTTGCTGGCAGAGGCTGCGAATATTGCGGCTTCGGTTTTCCCAGATACTAAGTTTAAGTTATTGTATCGACAAGCTAGCTATCTCGATGCAGCTTTTATTTTTCCAAAAAATCGATATGATTTGTTGGCTCAAGAAATTGGTAATAATAATTTGTCTATAACTTTCAAAAAAGAAAAACATGTAGGCAAGAACGTCAACTTCAGTGTATGCTTTTTCCCAAAAATTAGTACTCTGACTTTATCAGGATACTACTCTGAAGGTATGGCTCACCTAGTTTATACACCATTTAATAATCATAGTTGGTTGAATGGCAAGGGGTATAAAATTAGTACACCTGATTGTGTTGGAGAGAAATTCGAGTTTCTGGCGCCGAAGTTTTACACTTTTTTTGAAGAATTTTTTCTAGGCTAAACGGCGAACATGTTGAATTTATGATAATTTGATTTTAAGTTCATTTCGATTGCTTAATGGTGCGTGATGCAATAAAGCATCACGCATCTAGGATTATATGTATATATTATGACAAGTAATACAGCTAAAGATTTAAATCAAGCAGCTACTGAATTTCTTGAACAGGATGCTCAACAGCGTCTACATATACTGAAGCAATATGGAATCGCGCGCTATACGTTTTTATTACAAATGCGTTTAAATGAAGCTAATATAATTTCTGTAACAAGATATTTACAAAATCCTAGAGGGTTAAAGTTTCCAGATTTAAGAGGAGCAGATTTATCTGGTTTAGTTTTGGATGGAGTTAACTTAATTCGCGGTAATTTATCTGGCGCCAATTTGAGCAATAGTAGTTTAGTCAAAGCTGATATGATATTTGTTAATCTTACAGGCGCCGATTTACGTAATGCGAATTTATCTGGCGCTACGCTTAATGAAACAATATGGCAAGATACATTAGTTACTGGATGTCAGCTTGATAACACTATTGGTTTAACTTTAGCGCAACGTCAAGATTTACTTTCATTGGGCGCCAAGTTATAATCATTTGTTGGGTTCCGTTCCTCCAACGGCACTCGCTTCAACCGGGGAAACCCCGGCAACGCGGTGCCTCCCCAACCTACAATGCTACAATTTCAGCAATTACCACGACCCTACATAATTTAAATTTGGGTAACAATAGAGAAAGGTAATTCTCTTAACAAGATTTTTTAAACATGAGTAGTACCAGTAACTTCCGTGATGCTATTAACCAGGCAAAAAATCAAGCTCTGGTTGGACCCAACGTAATTGCTAATGCCCTTCCCTTTGTGGGTGCAGGTCTTGTCCTAACGGCAGTCGGCACTTATGGCGGTTTGTATGTGCGCGCGAATAACCCAGGAATCTTTTTTCCTACGTTTATTGGGGCGTTTATCTTAGAACTTATACTTTTCTTTGTTGCTCAGAACGTTGCCGAGAAAGGCAATAACAAGGTAGCACTACCTTTATTAGCAACTTATAGCCTGTTATCCGGGTATACACTCAGTTGTATTGTTGCAGTAGCTCTGGGTACAAAGGGTGTAGGTATTGCGGGTATTGGATTTGCTGCACTTGGTTGCGGTGTCACCTTTATCGGCGCCCGTCAAATTGGCTCTAACCTTTCTGAGTCTGATGGGATGGCGTTAAGTAAGACAATTAGTTTAGGGCTAATTGCTTTACTCGTGGTAATGCTAGTCCAAGTTGTCTTTCGGATGTTTGGTGTGTACACACCAGGTTGGTTAGAAATAGGTATCTCAGGTATCGGCGTATTTTTGTTCGTAGGTGCAGCAGTAGTTGACTTCTACGTTTTACCGCGCGCTTACCGTGACAACCAATATCTGAGCGCAGCGCTGTCAATGTACCTAACTTACATCAACTTGTTTATTTTCATCCTGCGGTTACTAATTGCATTAAATAGTCGCGATTAATTTCTGACCGGATATTATTTACTGCTTTTCCCGTGGTATTGTGCCACGGTTTTTTTGTGTGTAGGTGCCTTCTGTAACATAAATAAATATTCTAATAATATTCAATTTTGTCCAGATTAGTGAAATTACACAGCGAATACCAATTTCAGATGCACCCTGATTAACACTTGCCTCAGTCTACTATAGGCTGAGGTTTTTATTATTAAAATATAAAGCTGTCATTAGTGCAAGAGCGAAGAATCTCAGGTCTAGTTATATATTGATAGATTTTACTACGATATTTTAAATTATATTAAGAGTTTTCATAATGTCATTTTAACTAAGAATTGTATGTATTTCAGATATTTCTAAAGTTACAAGTGAAGTAATCCCAGTGAACAATAAAAGTAGCTGGGATTTTAAAGACCTAACGGTATTTGGGGTAATGACGTATTAAGTAGAAATTTGATTGTACTCTTAGTTTTTATACTCAACACAGACTATAAGACAAGCTCTACTTAAATTGCCTAGTTAAAAGTTAATAGGAGTCAAATAATGGAATTCTCGCTTTTTCCAATTGGTCGTATATACATTCCTAATTCAGCTAACTTATCACCTGAAGTAGTTAACCTAGTTAATTCAGTTGATATTTTACGCTATAGAAAAAATGTTATTTGGTTTAAGAGTAAAGATTACTCTCTGTATAAAGAGCTATTAGACTCGTATCCTCATCACAGGTATTCTTCTAGCTCTTTACTCTACTTAGAGGGTATTTCTACATCAAATAATAGGTTTATTTAGCACCAGTAATATGCTATAGTGCTTTTTACTCATCGATAATATCCCTCTATTGTAAATATTTCCCTATTCTCGTCTCCCAGGTAAAATACAAACTTCCCCCTTCATCTACTTGTTTCTGTTCGTTTTGATTAACTAAATCTTCATTTTTGTCTTCTAAATCTCGCATATATTCCTTCAACACGCCTCCAGCAGAAATGGCTCTGGTTTTGTGTAGCTGTTGGGTTAGCTCTAAAAACCATTCTGAATCTACCACTAAGTCTGATTCTTTTACCTGATACTTTAGAATTTCTGGAATAATAATTTTGGGGTCTTGATGTTTTGCTATAGCACTAACGTGAACAACAGGCTGATAGTTTACTTTTAGGCATTGTTGCCAAATGTCTACCCACTTGGCTTGAGAGATGTAACCGTGACTAAAATATGATGGAGGCGCCATTGCTAAAATATGTAGGTGCGGATGTGCTGATATTCCGTCTCGTCCTCTAGTTACCTCAACTGACTTGACCCAACCATTGAAACGCCACATTTTCAATTCTGATAAGCGCTTAAAGCTTTTGTTTATTAAATCCAATGTCAAGCGGAGTTCTGCGATATGGCAGTTTTTAACGGTTAATGTGATGAATAACCAGCGATGCTTGGGATAATCATTAATAATTTGTGGAAGAATTTTATAGATTTTTGCTTTCCACATTAAACTTCGGCGCCATTGACAAACAGGACAATGACGAACTCGGCAAAAGCGCGCGTCTTTTAGCTTTAATTGAATTATATCTTCATCGCCATGTAATAGGTCAAACTCTAACCATTTGGAGCAATTTTTTACTCGCCAAGCGTAACGAGCAAAACCTTCTTCTTTTGCATCTGCATAGTATTCAGAGATTATTTGCGCGTTAGCTCTGTGCTTGTCCCAAATTTTTCCTGCAACAGAAGCATCAGATAACTTAAGTCTTTTTTTTATTGTAGGTAAATGGGATGAGTCCATGTAAAAGATATATATGATTACAATATATCTTCTTCCAAAATTTACTTAATGATTGCAGTATATTTACTTAATTTTGAACTTACTCCTGGTAAGTATTGATTTTTCTAATGCCAACGTTCAGGATTCTGTTTAGCTAAAGCAACAGCTTTTTATTTTTTACATAACTATTTAACTTTATAGCAGAGCTAATTTTCTAGCTTTACTCTATTTAGGGCTTGCTGAATAGAACTATAACCTTTACCATGTAAGGGTTTTAAGCATTTTGATTCCAATTAAGTGCGCGCGTATAGGCGCCTACAGACCTAAAATCCGTGCATTTGGGTGGAAAAATGGTTCTTCCGTACATAGCGTGCTAAATTTTAATTAAAATCGATAATTTTCGTTTAAAATAAAGGCTTACAGGTACTTATAGTTAAAATTTTAGTAATTTGATTTTTTTAAAAGCACTAATGGCTGTAACATAAGCATAGCAATGATTCCAAGCTAATTTACCAACAGATTTAGCACGCTATGTACGGAAGAGCCACAGAGGGCAGTAGTTCTTCATCTGGTTCAGCAAACTCAAAACCAATCTTCTCATAGAAACCACTGGCATCATAAGGAGGATTTACATCTGAGTCATAAAGAGCGTTTACTGTTACGAATCTTACACCAACAATAGGAGCAACTTCTGTTGCAACGTATTCTAGTGCCCATTTAACTAAACGACGACCTACACCTTTTGCTCTTTGATCAGCCGTTCTACAATCTCTTTTGCTACAGCAATAGCCCTTTCGTTGGCTACATAGCCACCTGACTTAATTGCACGAGCTATCTTTCTAGCTTCACTACCAGTTACTGGCTGAGATACAGTATTAAGAGGATAATTCATATAAACATTATTTAAATATATATTGTAATTATAACAGTGCTGTAAACAATTCCAACGTTAATAAATATAAGCCTTTTTACGTTTACTGAACCCCCTGTGGTGCTAAAATATCAAGATTTTTATTTTTGTATTTTTAATGGTATGAGAAATAAGGGTAGGGGTTTAGAGAGAGAAGTCCCTAACTGATAGCACAGGCAAGATGCCTATGCTACGTCAACACCCAAAATTGGGGAATCAATTTTTGAATGTATTACACTTTACAAGTTAGGTCACCGGCTCTTTGGGAGAACCGCGCGTTTTCACGGTAGTCTACTGGGCAGTCGATAACTGCAGGTACATCCTGTGCTAAGGCTTCTTTGAGGACGGGTATTAGGTCGGTTGCAGAAGTTACTCTATAGCCTTTTAATCCCATGCTCTCAGCAAATTTAACGAAGTCAGGATTTCCGAAGTGAACGAATGATGAGTGACCTTTACCAAAGTGGTTTTCTTGTTTCCACTTGATTAAGCCGTAACCTCCGTCGTTAAATATTAAGGTTACAAATGGCGTTCCTACACGTAACGCGGTTTCTAACTCTTGACAGTTCATCATAAAACCACCGTCTCCTGTGGCAGCTATGACTTTACGGTTTGGATGTACTATTTTGGCTGCTAAGGCGCCTGGAATTGCGATGCCCATTGCAGCAAAGCCGTTAGAAATTATACAGGTATTAGGACTATGACAATGATAGTGACGGGCTATCCACATTTTATGGGCGCCAACGTCTGATATCACAATATCTTCGGGACCCATTACTTGCCGCATATCATAGATTAATTTTTGCGGTTTAATTGGAAAACTGTCATCCGCTGCATGTTGTTCGTAATCTTCACGGATGCTATCGCGTAAAGTCAATGAATATGGTTTAGGTTTACCATGTCTATCAGCAACTTTCAATATTTCATTTAATGAATCTGAAATATCACCGACTACTTCAACTGTTGGTATATAACTACTGTCTATTTCTGCTGAGTTGGCGCCGATATGAATTATTGGTATCTTGCCGTCAGGATTCCATTTTTTGGGTGAAAATTCGATGAGGTCGTAACCAATACAAATTACTAGGTCAGTGTTATCAAAACCGCAACTCACAAAATCTCGTTGTTGTAACCCAACTGCCCATAATGCTAAAGGATGAGTGTAAGGAATTATACCTTTACCCATGAATGTATTGGCTGTCGGAATATTAAGTTGAGTGGCAAATTGAGTCACTGCATCACTAGCTAGCGCGCGGATTGCTCCATTTCCAACAAGTATAATTGGGTTAACTGCTTGAGAGATAGCAGCTGCGGCAGCGCGGATACTAGCAAAAGATGCAAAGGTTCTGTCGGGTTTGTCGATACGTAGTGGTTGACCTTCTACTGGCATCGCTGCAATGTTTTCGGGTAAATCGATATGAACTGCACCAGGTTTTTCGCTTTGCGACTTTTTGAATGCTTTACGTACCAATTCTGGTGTGATGCTTGGTCGAACTATTTGTTTACTCCACTTGGTTACAGGAGCAAACATAGCTACTAAATCTAAGTACTGGTGTGATTCGTTATGCATTCTATCAGTACCAACTTGCCCCGTAATCGCGACTAATGGTGCCCCATCTAAGTTAGCATCGGCAACACCTGTCATTAAGTTCGTAGCACCAGGGCCAAGTGTAGAAAGACACACGCCAGCTTTACCAGTCAGGCGCCCGTATACATCAGCCATGAACGCTGCACCTTGTTCATGACGGGTAGTAATGAATTGAATCGAAGAATTTTTCAGTGCTTCGAGTACGTGTAGATTTTCTTCACCAGGAAGACCGAAAACATACTGTACGCCTTCGTTTTCCAAACATTGTACTAATAATTCTGCTGTATTCATAATTGATTTGCACCGTTCCCTAATTACTTCATCCACACTGTTTTAACATTTACAAACTCATGTATCCCCTGGATACTTAGTTCGCGACCGTAACCAGAACGCTTAATACCACCGAAAGGTAAGCGGGGGTCAGATTTTACCATGCTGTTGATAAATACTGAGCCTGCTTCGATTTCATTGATTAAACGTTTTTGTTCGGTTTCGTCGTTACTCCAAGCACTGGCGCCTAAGCCAAAGGGAGTATCATTAGCAAGTTCAATAGCTGCGTCGATGTCTTTGACGCGGAACAACATTGCCACAGGACCGAAAAATTCTTCTTTGGCAATAGGGTTATCTTTGGAAATTTTCAAAATCGTTGGTGGATAAAAGTTACCTGGACGGTCAGAAAGAAAATTTCCTCCTGTCAAAACTTTTGCACCGTTTTTGACGGCAGCTTGGACTTGCGAGTCTATATCTTGAAGAATACTCGGTGTTGCTAGTGGTCCAATATCAGTGTCGTTTGACATTGGGTCGCCAACTTTCAATGCCTGAAATTTTTCTATGAGTAATTTTTCAAATTTATCTGAAGAAGATTCAGCGACAATAAACCGCTTGGCTGCAATGCATGATTGTCCGTTATTTAACATGCGCGCGGAAGTTGCTGTTGTCGCTGCAAGTTCTAGGTCTGCACTCGACATCACGATGAACGGGTCGCTTCCACCTAGTTCTAATACCACTTTTTTGATTTGTGACCCAGCAGCAGCAGCAAGAGAGGCGCCAGCAGGCTCACTCCCTGTTAATGTTGCAGCTTTTACACGTTCATCTGCCACAATATCGGCGACTTTTGCAGCACCAACAAGTAAGGTTTGAAATACGCCTAATTCAAAACCCGCTTCTATAAATATTTCCTCGATAGCTAGCGCGCATTGCGGTACATTCGAGGCATGTTTCAATATACCCACATTTCCCGCCATCAAAGCTGGCGCCGCAAACCGGAAAACTTGCCAAAATGGAAAATTCCACGGCATCACAGCAAGGATAATGCCTAGTGGCTGATAGCGAATGAAACTAGTGCTTGCATCTGTTGGTATATGCGTATCAGCTAGAAATTTCGGCGCCTCGGAGGCATAATAGCGACAGACTAGGGCACATTTTTCAACCTCAGCAATGGCGCTTTTGTAAGTCTTACCCATTTCTAGAGTCATCAAAGTCGCAAACTTGGCTTTGTTTTGTTCTAGAATATCTGCTGCATTATTGAGCAAGCGCGAGCGCGACTCAAAACTTGTGTTGCGATGTGATTTAAACGATTTTTGCGCCAAATCTAATTTAGCAGCAATTTCTATATCATCAAGTGGCTCAAAGGTTTTGAGCAACTCCCCGGTAGCGGGATTAATAGTGGCAATTGCCATGACAAACGCCTCCCGTAGAATACACCATTAGTTAACATCCATTTTTTGACTTCTCTACTATTGGGTTATAGCAAAAAATTTTTAAATGGGCATTAATTATATTTTATTTTTGCTTGCTGATTTTCTCGCTCTTATTAAATAACAAGAAAAGTATACATTTATTTATAATAAGTATATTAAATCATAATGTGTAAAAAATAATTAATAGTTAATCGTTGAATATCAGTAATGTTACATAAATTTTGAAATTGAGTGCGTCTAATGCATCTTAGTTTGATAGACTTTTACTAAACGGTCAATACCTTTAAATCTGTACTCGCCCATTTCGTAAAATGCTTCCTTGGAATTAACAAGCTGGTAAGTAGCTTCACTAATAACACATTCACCAGGTGGGCAAACACTTTCTAAACGCGAAGCTAAATTGATTGTTGCTCCTAAAGCAGTGTATTCCACCCGTTGTGAACTGCCAACATCACCAACAACTGCTTTGCCGCTATTAATTGCAATTCGTAGTTGTAATGGTTCTTGCCAGAAGTTATTAATATTCAAATTTTCTAACCGAATTAACATTCCTTGTGCAGCAGCAACCGCGCGTTCTGCATGGTCGGGCTGTAGTTCAGGGGCGCCGAAAAATGCCATAATACAGTCACCAATATATTTATCTAAGGTGCCACCATAGGCAAAAACCTCTTGGAGCATTTCCTCAAATAAATTGTTGAGCATTTCAGCAATTTGTGTTGGTGTCATCCGTTCAGAAATTGCGGTAAATCCGACAATATCAGCAAATAATATGCTAATTTCACTTTCTTGGGGTGGTAAACGTCCATCAGGTAAAGCACCAACTTCGATTAACTGCTGAACAACTGCTGGTGAATGATATCGTTCTAGACGCTGACGAATTACTTCTTCGCTTTTAAGCTTTTCTGCTAGCAACCAACGTTGAACACTTGATGCTACAATGTTTGCTAATGCCGAGAAAAAACTCAATTCTTGCTCACCTTCTGCCTCCCAATGGTATGATGAAAGATGAGCATCAGCATACAGTACTCCAACAACCTTATTTTCATCCCATAAAGGCACAGCCATTGCACTGCGAATATCGTTCATCAAAATGCTGTGTTCGCTAGCAAATCTTGCATCATTCTGCGCGTCAGCAATTTGAATCGCAACTTTTTCCTCAAATACTTTTTGAGAAATACTACGACTAACCCAACTACCATCTGCAGAAAGTTTTTTCTCTTTGGAAGAAATTCTTGTTGCCGCACTGATTAATTCTAGTTTATTGGCGCCTTTAACATCAATTAGCAGTGCCAAACGGTCGATACTGTTCAAATAACGAAATACAACTTCCTGTACCTGTGAAAATATTTCCTCTATTGACGCAGCAGCGGATAGGTTTTTTGCGATATTAACCAAATCCTTCAAACGCGCGATAGTTTTATCTTTGTTAGTATCGCTACCTGAGTTCCCTGGTGCTTCTATCCAACTTTGCTGTAACTGCTGGACATTTCGCAGGATGGTTCGCTGTTCTCCCACTCCTGACAACTCAGGCGCATGAATTTGATAATCATTATCTTTGAGAATAACAAGCAGGCTGATATTACCCAACCAAATCACATCGCCGTGATGGAACTGTTGTGGCTCTGTTACCATTTTGTCATTAACATGCGTGCCGTTTTTACTTCCCAAGTCCTCGACTACCCATGTTTGGTCAGGCGTTTTTAATAAACGAGCATGGTATCGAGAAATTCCGCCAAACGGTAAATATAAATCGCATTCCGGTAAGCGACCAATTGTAAATACATCTTGATGCACCTCTATCGTCTTGTCGGTATTTCCCTCTTTGAGGCGCAGCTTTAGTTTGGTCATGGGTGACAAAAACTCCATCCAGGGGACACCAGTGCTAGCATCTTAACTTAGTAGCCAATAAGTATATAAGGTTGACTGTTGATTGTTCATTATGTAACGCTCCTAAAACTTTATCAATATTTTTCATCATTCAGTAATATCAAGCACATACATTTTCGCAATCAAATCCAGCAAGCGCAAGGTTATAACTACTATATAGCTGCATATCAAAAATTTAACCTAAGTAATTTCAACTACACTTTATATTATATTTTTTCAAACGCTATAAGTGTACCCCTCATGGCTTGTAATCAAGCTACGAAAGCAAAGACAGCATTTTTGCGTATTCTTTACGCCAACTTTATTCAATCTTGACTCTTTTTTAGTCAGAATTTGGTTAGCCAGAGTCCAGACTTCTTAAAGAAGTCGGGAATCTCAGGGAACCTTACATTGATTTTTCTACCCTCCAGGTTATATACATATCGAAAAAAAGAATGAACAAAAATAATACACCCTCTACACTCAGCTTTTGGGGTTATCCGGTAGATATAATAATGGTGATTATTAGTGTTGTGATAGTCGCAGTAGCAACATTATATCCGTTTAATTTCTCATTGCCAGAAAATTTTTCGCTGCACTTGATATTGGAACGATTTGACAATACGAGTTTCTTCAATGACCAAATCAATAACGTTTTGTTATTCATGCCGCTTGGTGCTGGAATCACAAGCATTTTACTCAGAAAAAACGTTCAGCTACTAACTCAAATACTTGTCGTTATTATTGCAGGCGCCTGCTTATCGTTTACAGTAGAATTCCTACAATCATTTTTGCCTTCGCGCGACCCGACTCCTGCTGATATTGTCAACAATACAATTGGTAGCTTTGTTGGGTTGCTAAGTTTCTATATATTAGACGCGCGACAATTCCGCTCAACACTCAATTATATCCAAAATAGCCGAGTCAGTAATTCCCGTACAAGTATTGCAGTATTTTTTACTGGATATATTATTCTGACGTTTTTAATTGGTATATCCTGGGAAAATAATGTTAGTCTAAACGAATGGAACAATAATTTTCCTTTGCTAGTTGGCAACGAAACAACAGGTGATAGACCTTGGCAGGGAAACGTATCGCAAATCTCTATCTCGGATAAAGCTGTTTCGGACAGCGAAGTTAAACAGATATTTTCAGACTCCAATTATCTGAGCAACAATAAAGATACACTGCTCGCAAAGTATCAATTTGATGGCAAAGACAATTATCGCGACATCACCGGGAAACAACCTAACTTACTGTGGCAAGGACAAATATCTAAAAATCAAGATAACACGAATCAAAAAGGTGTGTATATTGATTCAAGTCGCTGGTTGAAAACAGTAGAACCAGTCAAGTTAATCAATCAAAGAATAAGTAAAACTTCACAATTTACGATTATCACAACTGTAGCTTCTGCAAGTCCACTTCAAAAAGGACCCGCGCGTATAATTTCTGTTTCCGGTGACCCAATGCATCGAAATTTAACCATCGGGCAAGATCAAACTAACTTATCGCTGAGATTGCGTACTCCCATAACGGGGCAAAATGGCTCAGATATTGACTTGTCTGTACCAAATGTATTTGTAGATACAAACCCACATCGTATAGTTCTTACTTACGCAAAGGGAAAAATAGGAGTATATATAGATAAACCAAAAAATGTTTATTTATTTAATCTGTTAGCAATGTACCCAAACACTCAAAAGGTTTTCGCGTATGCAATTACTTTTATGCCCCTAGGATTATACCTAGCAGTTCTAACTATCATGACACGTAGATTCGCACTGAATCAAGTTCTACTTATTAGCGGTATTTTGCTACCATCACTAATAATCGAAAGTATTTTGATTCATATTAGCGACAAAAGCATTAGCCTCGTAAATTTAGCATTAGGAATATTCTTCACAGCTTGCACAGCATTACTATTCAAAGCACGAACTTTAATGTTGAGTAACAAATTAACATAATCTTACTCATCGCCACTAAATTGACTTGGTATTTCCAAACACATGTGACCTAAAAAACCCTTACGAAAGTCTGTAAGCAGTTGACGCGCGGTACGTTCAACATCACCTTTGTAGCGGTGTTCGGCTAAAGCATGGAGATACCCTTCACCAGTGTGGTCTGTAGTATCTAAATTGTAACGTTCCTGTAACGCTCGTTTTGGCGTAAGTTGAGGCGCCACAGCTTCCAAATAAGTAACAGTATCAATAAAAGCTGCCGCGACTAACTGATTGTCATACGAAGCATCACCAATATCATCACAAATCGCTAACTTCACTGCTGCATCTTGGTTTTCCAATCTTAAAGGAATTACTCCGGGTGCATCAAGAAGTTCCAACTCATCAGAAATTCTTACCCAGCGCAGCGAACGTGTTACACCTGGACGTGCTGCACTTTCAACTACACGCTTTCCTAAAATACGATTAATCAAAGCTGATTTTCCGACATTAGGAAAACCAATAACAACCGCACGAACAGGACGCGGTAACATCCCTCTATTTTTGCGACGCTCATTTAATTCCACTCCAGCAGCTTGTGCCGCCTTCAACACAGCTGGTACACCTTGTCCATGTTGAGCATTTGTATAATAAGGTACTTCGCCTTGCTGTTTAAACCAATCCGTCCAACATGAGCGCGTATGGGGCAAAATCATATCAAAGCGGTTAATTACCAACACCCGTGACTTACTTCCTATCCAGTTGAATAATTCAGGGTGATGCGTGGACACAGGAATACGCGCGTCACGAACTTCCAGCACAACATCAACAAGCCGAAGCTGTTCCTTGAGTTGCTTTTCAGCC